>JAUSJJ010000162.1 GCA_030647705.1 Dehalococcoidia bacterium | reverse complement strand
AAGAGCAGATCATTGGTGTCGAGGACGTAGACGCCCCAGGTGAGATAGGCCTCTATGCCTACTACGAACAGGACCAGCAGGACATCGATGGCGAACCACCCGTTGAGGCGGTCGCTCCACTTCTTTCTGCCCAGCGGGTATCTGAGCAGACAGTACATGACCACAAACGTGACAATGAGGGAGGTTTCGATCCTGTAGTCTACGTTTCCGAAGTAGCTGCGGTACAGGACGAACATAGGGATGAGAAGCGCGAGCAGAGCCAGCAGCAGAGCCAGCACCCATTTGTGGTCAACCTTGGCGCTGCTCCAAACGTGCTCCAAGAAGGACTCTCGCGACTCGTCGGCTACAGACCAGTCGATGCCTTTTCTCTTGACCGCTTCCAGTGCCATCTTCGATCACGGTGTCCCTCCTGGCCAGGTTGGCCAGGAGGGACACCCTTTCTTTGACGACTGAACTACTCGACTTTGATGTCCGGCCCAAGCGTATAGCCGTGCTCTCTGTACCACCTGGCGGTGGCCGGGTGCATGGACATCGCGCTGCTTCCCAGGAGTACCTCATTCTTGCTGCCAAAAGTGGGCCAGTTTATGATGCGCTCCTTGGTCGCCTTAACGGTGTCTTCGCTCAGAAGAGCATCAGTGATCTTGTACACCAGGTCGTCCGGCAGGTCGGCTCGGATAATGACGACCGGCAGCGTCCCTCCTACCGGAACCGCGTTAGGATGGTTCTTGTAGAGCCCGCCGTTGACCTGAGTGAAGGTGAAGAATGGGTACTTCGCCTTGATCTTGGCCGCGGCTTCGTCGGAAAGGCCGAGCAGCCTGACCCCGCCCATTTCCTCAACCGGCTTCAGATAGGCGCTGACTACAGTTCCAGCCGCCTGATGCCAGACCACGTCAACAGACCTGTCTGAAAGCTGATCGCGCTGTGCGTCGTATGACAAGCGGCTGACCATGCCGCCGCTGGCGATGATCTTCTCTTCGGTGAGGCCGTACCCCGCTTCCATGATCATAAGCGGATAGGTCTCTGCCATGCTGCCTTTGGTACCCAGGGCCACCTTCTTGCCCAACAAGTCCGCCACGGACTGGATCTTGCTGTCCGCCCTAACCGCGCCTATCACGGGCATCGGCGGGGAAAGGTTGACCAGGAACCTGAAGTTGCGCAATTGTTTGCCTGCGAAGGGCCCGCTGGAACTCAGGGCGCTGACTGCCTCGTAGGTGCTGAGGTAGCTTATTTCCGCCTCACCACGGTTCAGAATGGCCAGGTTCTCAACTGACCCGCCGGGCAGAGCGCTCGTCGGAATGTTCAACTTCTTGCCGATGAAGTCGGCCCAGAGCGCCATGCCCAGGAACGTCTGGCTGCCTGACGGCGCGGCCAGCAACCTGATTGCGCTCACCGGCTTCGGCGTCGGGGTTGCCGTCGGGGCTGTGGTCGGGGTCGGTTGGGGCGTGGGGGACGGGCCGCTGAGTTGGGTAGGCGCCGCCTTGGGGGTTGCTGTGGGGACCGGCGTGGGCGTGGGGCTGGCACAGGCGGCAGCCACCAAGCCGATCACGAGCCCGATCATCAACAGAGCCAAAACTACCTTTTTCAATCCTGCCTCCTTATGGTGTTTCTCCGTTTCTAACACTACAAGAGGTGCAAAAGGTACGGCTTGCACCTGTTGGGGGAATCCCTCTGCGTATGGGCAGGATCCGAGGAGTGGTAACAGATGCCCGGTAATGCTGTGATATTAAACTACTATTGTCGCGTCTTGTCAAGTGGCGGAAGCTGCGGCAGAAGCCTCGAAACAGACCTGCAGACGCCTGCCGCGGCCGCAGGAGACCGTCACCGGATCGGCCCAGGCAAGGCTGGGCGGCGCTGGAAAGCTCGCCAGCCGCTTTCCCCGCATTCCACAATTGACTACCCGCCCGCTGGTGTGCTATAAACACCCCAGTGCAGTGGACTGAAGGGATACCAAAGAAATGACGGACGCCGCCGAAACCGCCAACGTCCATTCAAAGAAGAGGGTCCCCATCAAAGAGGGATTTCTCACCACCCCGCTTTCGGACCTGCGCGAAGCAAAGCTGCAGGGCAGCCGATGCGCTAGCTGCGGCGAGGTCTTTCTGGGGATCCAGCATGGCTGCCAGAGTTGTGGGGCCACTGGCATGGAGACGGTCGTGCTCAGCAACCGGGGCAAACTCTACAGCTACACGGTACTGAGAAACCGCCCTCCAGGCAATTACATGGGCCCCGATCCCTTTGTCCCCTTCGCAGTTGGGCTGATCGAGTTGCCGGAAGGCATCAGGGTCATTTCGCCACTGACACACTGCAACCTCGATAGTCTTCACGTGAACATGGACGTGGAACTGGCGCTCGACAGGCTATACGAGGATGAAGAGGGCAGCGAGGTAATTGCCTTCAGCTTCAGACCCGAGTAGCGCCGTGTCGCCGGCCGTCTGACTCCGGCGACGCCGATGGTGTATCAGTGGAGCAACTGCCATGAGAGAAGTGGTTATTGCCGGAGTAGGACTACACCCCTGTGGACGGTTCGGCGACAAGCCCTATGTGGACATGGGGCGCGAGGCGGTGGCGGCAGCGTTGAAAGACGCCGGCATCGCCTGGAGCGAAGTCCAGGCGGCCTACTGCGCCAGGATGTATCTTCCTGCGACTTCCGGCGCACGGATACTGAAGACCCTGGGCATGACCGGCATCCCCATCGCCGACGTTGAGGCTGCATGTGCCAGCGGCGCCGTGGCCCTGAGCCAGGCCTATATGGCGATTGCCTCCGGCTTCTACGATGTCGTGCTCGCCTTTGGGGTGGAGAAGATGCCCCGGGGCTTCATGGACCCTTCAGCCATCTACGAAGACTGGCAGATCCGCATGGGCCTGGCGGTCAATCCCATGTACTGGGCCATCGCGGCCAAACGCCACATGGCGGACTACGGCGCCACCGCGCTGCAGATGGCCAAAGTCTCCGTCAAGAACCATAAGAACGCCAGAACCAACCCGTATGCGATGTATCGCAGGGAGGTCTCCGTTGAGGAGGTGCTCAGCTCCCGAATGGTCTGCGACCCCATCACCCTGCTCATGGTCTGCGCCCCCAATGAGGGGGCGGCCGCCGCCATCGTTTGCAGCGCCGAATTCGCACGAAAACACAGCGCCAGACCGGTCCAGGTGGCCGCATGCGTGCCCAGAACAAGCCTCTACCCCTGGTTCCGAGCGCCGGCCGCCTATGTGAGCGCCAGACCAAACCCCCCGTCAGTGACCACCCGGGCTGCCAGGGAGGCCTACGAGATGGCCGGAATCGGGCCGCAGGACCTCGACTTGGTTGAGCTCCAGGACACCGACGCCTGCTCCGAGATCATCGCCTCCGAGGAGCTGGGGCTCTGCCCGGTCGGAGAAGGCGGACGCCTCGTCGATGAAGGCATCTCCGAGATAGGCGGCAGGCTGCCCATCAATCCGAGCGGCGGCCTGCTGAGCAACGGCGAACCGATCGGGGCCTCCCATCTGAGGCAGATCGCGGAGACCGTGTGGCAGCTCAGGGGAGAAGCCGGCGAGAGGCAGGTGGAAGGCGCACGGGTCGGGCTGTGCCATGTTGTAGGCGCTGGAGGCAATGCCGCCGTGACCATTCTCAAGCGGTAAAGCCCCGCTCCTCTGGCATAACGTTGTACACTTCCAACAGAGAATCCGAATCCCGCATGTCCTGCTGAGGGCCTTCTCTGATATGACCCCAGGCATTGCCTGGTCACCCGCGAGGTTGCCCCTAAAGGAAAGGGCGGCCTTCCGGCCGCCCTTTCCATCACCACGCATCACCGGATGCCCTACTTCTTCTGAGCCGCTTTCGCGTTCTGTATCGACATCGCCTGGAGGATGTTCCCCGGTTTGATATCGAACACGACGTTGACCTCGACCCCGTTGGCCACACCCGCTCCAATGACCGTAGCAGGGCCGATTTGGAATGTCTCGCCGGTGGCTACCGTAGGGGTGGCGGTCAAGGACTGCACTATGAATAAGCCAATCGCTGCCTCCCTTGTCCACTGCCCTTTCTTGCCATCGAGTCCTTCGCGCGGCATCCTGTGCGCCGCGCTGGCCGGCCCGATGCGAACCGCTGCTTGACGCATGTTGTGGCAAGTGCTACGATTCTGCCCTGTGCGGCCCCCCAGGTTGAATTGAGCCTCGCCCGATTTCAGACGGAACGGTGTAGGTATGAGTCCTTCTTCGCGTTTCCACTATGGCTGGGTAATCCTGGCCATGGGCATCTTCGTCATCTTCGGCTCGCTCGGGCTGGGCAGGCTCGGCTACAGCATGGTGCTGCCGGCCATGCAGGCAGGCCTTGGAATAGACAATACACAGGCTGGCCTGCTGGCCACTGCGAATCTGATCGGCTACCTGGGGTTAGCCGTGATCGGCGGGGTGATAGCGGCACGATACGGGCCCCGCATGCTGATAGCCGCAGGGCTTGCCGTGGCCGGGGTAGGCATGGTGCTTACCGGCCTCTCCGATGGGATCGTCACCGCGGCAGTCTGGCGGACATTGACCGGTATCGGCAGCGGGGCCAGCAATGTCCCGATGATGGCATTGCTGGCAGCGTGGTTTGCCAGCCGGCGGCGCGGCCTGGCCACGGGTGTCGTCGTGATAGGCTCATCGTTCGCTTTGATTTTCGTGGGCTCGCTGGTCCCTCTTATCCTGTCCGTCTACGGCCCGAGCGGCTGGAGAGTGTCCTGGTTTGTCCTCGGCGCCGTGACGCTGTTGCTGGCAACGGCCGCCCTCATTCTCCTGCGCAACTGGCCTACAGAGAAGGGCCTGCGCCCGATGGGCGCCCAACCCGGGGACTCGGTCCCCAAGCTGGGCGGGGGAGGCCTTGAGTGGGGGCGCGTCTATCGTTCACCAAAGGTGTGGCATCTGGGTCTGGTGTATACCGCCTACGGATTCTCCTACATTATCTACATGACCTTCTTCACCAAGCACTTGATAGTACAGGGAGGCTACACTCAGGAAGCAGCGGGCAGATTACTCATGACTGTGGGCTGGGTCAGCCTGCCCTGCGGGCTGCTGTGGGGGACAGTATCGGACACAATCGGCCGCAAGGGGGCCCTGATTATCGTGTACTCGATTCATGCCGTGGCGTTCACCCTGTTCTCGGTATGGCCTTCGACGCCGGGTTTCACGATATCGGCGATCCTGTTCGGCCTGTCCGCCTGGGCCATCCCGGCGATCATGGCCGCAGCCTGCGGAGACGTGCTCGGCCCCAGGCTGGCCCCTGCGGCGCTGGGCTTCATCACGCTCTTCTTTGGCCTAGGCCAGGCCATCGCGCCGGCTTTGGCGGGAGCATTGGCGGATGCCTCAGGCTCCTTCTTCCCCGCCTTCATCCT
>JAUSJJ010000155.1 GCA_030647705.1 Dehalococcoidia bacterium | reverse complement strand
GAACATAACGATGCCAATATCATATGCCTGGGCAGTTGGGTCATCGGCCAGGGCATGATGCGGGAAATAGTCACTGCTTACCTGACGTCCCAATTCGCCGGCGGCAGGCACGCGCGGCGGCTGGAGAAGGTCAAGGCGGTGGAGGAGAAATGGGGCTGCGTGCCCTGAATGTGGAAGGTGTTCGGATGTCCAGGTTACTGGACGGAATTGATTCTCCAGCCGACCTGAAGGGGCTCACCCCGGAGCAGCTTCGGCAGCTTGCCGGAGAAATCCGGCAGGAGCTGGTGGCGACCGTCGGCAACAACGGCGGGCATCTTTCCTCGAATCTGGGGGCGGTCGAGCTTTCCATCGCCCTCCATCGGGTGTTTGACTGTCCCCGGGACAAGATCGTGTGGGATGTGGGCCATCAGAGCTACGTCCACAAGCTGCTCACCGGACGCAGAGAGCGCTTTGCCACTCTGCGCCAGATGGGCGGCCTCTCCGGGTTCACCGATATCGCTGAAAGCGAACACGACGCGTTTGGCGCCGGACATGCCAGTACCTCCATATCCGCGGCGCTGGGGATCGCGTTGGCTCGCGACCTGGCCGGAGCGGACTACCATGCGATCGCCGTCATCGGGGATGGCTCTCTCACCGGCGGCATGGCCTTTGAGGCCCTGAACCACGCCGGCCACCTGGGCACCCGCCTCATCGTCGTCCTCAACGATAACGCCATGGCCATTTCGCCCAACGTCGGCGCTCTGGCCAGGGCGTTGAACAGGGTCAGGCTCGACCGCAGGTACTACCGGGCGAAGGCGGGCGCCGAGCATGTGTTTGCCAGGCTGCCCGGCGGCAGGCGCCTGTGGCAGATGGGCAGGCGGTTCAAGAGGGGCTTCAAGAGGCTGGCCATACCTAGCATGTTCTGGGAGGAGCTGGGCTTTCGCTACATCGGCCCTCTGGACGGCCACAACATGGAGCAACTGCAGGCCGCATTCACACAGGCTTGTGAGTACCGCTCCAAGCCCGTCCTCATCCATGTTCGCACCAGGAAGGGAAAGGGAGTCGATTCGGCTGAGGCGGACCCGGTCACCTTTCACGGTTTGGCCCCGGCATTGGAGAAGAGAAGCTCGGCCCCAACCTATGCTCGCGTTTTCGGGCAGACCGTGGCCAGGCTGATGGCGGAAAACCCGAAGGTGGTGGCCATCACTGCAGCGATGCTGGAGGGCACCGGTCTGAGCCCGGTGGCCCGCGAGTTCCCAGATCGCGTTTTCGATGTTGGGGTCTGCGAGCAACATGCCGTGACGCTGGCCGCCGGCATGGCCACGCAGGGCGCCATTCCCATCGTCCCAATCTATTCGACTTTTCTGCAAAGGGCGTTTGACCAGGTAATCCACGATGTCTGCATTCAGGGACTGCCAGTCGTCTTTGCGCTGGATCGGGGAGGCATCGTCGGAGAGGACGGCAAGACCCACCAGGGCATCTTCGACCTGTCGTATCTGAGGTGCATCCCCAATCTGGTCGTGGCTGCGCCCGGGGACGAGAATGAGCTGCAACACCTGCTTTACACCGCGGTGAACTCCGGGCGCCCAATGGCCATCCGCTATCCCAGGGGCAGCGGAAACGGCAATCCGCCGGAGCGCGACTTGAGAGCCCTTCCGCTGGGCAAGGGTGAGGTACTGAAGCAGGGGAAGGACGTGGCTGTTCTGGCGGTGGGGGCGACGGTGGCGCCGTCTCTGGAGGCAGCCGGGCTGCTCTCCGAGTTGGGGATAGACTGCGCCGTGGCCAATGCCAGGTTCGTCAAACCCCTGGACACAGCGCTGGTTGAGTCTTTGCTGGCAGGAAGCCGCCGGCTGGTGACGGTCGAGGAGAACGTCCTGTCCGGAGGCTTCGGCAGCGCGGTGCTCGAGTATCTGGCGCAGGCCGGATTCCAGAACGCCGAGGTGAAATGCCTGGGCCTGCCCGATGCCTTTGTGGAACACGGTTCCCAGGCGCAACTCCGAGCGGCGTACGGTCTGGATGCCGCCGGCATAGCCAGACAGGTAGTCGCCGTCTTCCCCGACCTCGACCGCGGCTCACGCGCATCCCGGTTGTGGAAGGCCAGGACATAGGATGACGCCGGGTGGGCGCTGCAGGGCAGTCCGCCCATTTACCTTCAGGAAGGGCGTAAGGGGGGATGGTCGAAGAGGGCTGGGAGGAGTACGAGCCCCGGCGCTTCCAGGCCACGTTCAGCCAAAGCTCAGGACGGCGGATTCTGGACCCGCCGGTAAGTTGACACAGTGAAACAACAAACATCCCAATTGGCCCCCATCTGGCGTGATTTCCGCGGGCCTCTTGACAACGAACTGCGCTCGATAGTGGGCGATTCATCGTTGCCGCTCTACAGCATGATGCGCTACCACCTGGGCTGGGTGGATGAGCAGGGAAAGCCGCAGCAGCCCGGCGGCAAGGGTCTGAGACCGTTGCTCTGCCTGCTCGCCTGTGAGGCCGCCGGTGGAGATTGGCGTCGGGCACTGCCGGCGGCTGCGGCGGTGGAGCTGGCCCACAACTTTTCACTGATCCACGACGACATCCAGGACTGCAGCGCCGAGCGCCGGAATCGCCCCACTGTATGGTCGGTCTGGGGCGCGGCCCAGGCCATCAACGCAGGCGACAGCATGCACACTCTGGCGCGCCTGGCCATGCTCCGGCTCTCCAGCGGAGGGGTCCCGCTGGTGGCGGTACTGGAAGCCACCATCCTCCTGGACGAGGCCTGTCTGAAGCTCTGTGAAGGGCAGTACCTGGACATATCCTATGAGAAGCGGCTCGATGTCAGCGTTGACGACTATTTGAACATGGTCAGGCTCAAGACCGCCGCGCTCTTCGAATGCTCCGTGGGCGTCGGCGCCGTGGTGGGTTCGGGGGACGCTTCGAAGAGGCAGCGCTTGAGGCGCTTCGGCGAGGCGTTGGGCATGGCCTTTCAGGTGCAGGACGACATCCTGGGCATCTGGGGTGAGAAGGGGAAGGTGGGGAAACCGGTAACCGGAGATATCAAGCAGAAGAAGAAGTCCCTGCCTGTGGTGTACGGGCTGCAGAACGCCGACATCGGGGACAGATTGGCGGCAATCTACTCCGGTGGTGAGATCACGCCTGCGGATGTGGCTGAGGTGGAGCAGCTATTGGTGCGTGTGGGGGCTCGCCAGTACGCGGAGAAGATGGCTGGAGATTTTTACAAACAGGCCGCCGCGGAACTGCTGCGTGTGCCCATGCCCGATTCCTCGCGGTCGAGGCTCCGTGTGGTTGCGGATTCTCTGCTGGGACGGAGCCGCTGAGGCTATATCTCCAGCGCCTCCGGCAAACCCTGCTCGATGGCCCGCCTTGCGGCGCTGATGGCGTTCTTGATGGCCTTGGCCTCGCTTCTGCCGTGGGCGATGATCACGTTCCCCTTCGTCCCCAGGAGCACCGCTCCGCCATGCTCAGTGTAGTCCAGCGTCTTGGCAATGGACTGGAACGTCGGCTTGAGGATGGAGGCGGCAATGCCCAGGTGGATGGCGCTGGAAGCGGCCTCTTTCACCCGGTCGAACACCATTTCATTGAAGCCCTCGCTTACCTTCACCACGATGTTGCCGGTGAAGCCGTCGGTCACGATCACGTCTGCGGTATGCCTGGAGATCTCCTGACCCTCGATGTTGCCGATGAAGTTGAGGCCTGAGTGCCTGAGCAGCTTGTGGGCGTCCTGCACCAAGTGGGTGCCCTTGGTGTCCTCGCTGCCGTTACTGAGCAGGCCGATGCGCGGATTGGCCACGCCCATTACCCGCTCCATGTAGACCGATCCCATCTGGGCGAACTGGAGCAGGAACTCGGGCTTGCAGTCGGAGTTGGCGCCTGC
>JAUSJJ010000151.1 GCA_030647705.1 Dehalococcoidia bacterium | reverse complement strand
TCAGGCGGTGTACCAGGAGAGCCGCTATCAGAACGTGGCGATAGTGGCCATGAATCGCGACGAAGATACCGCCACTATCAGCCAATTCATGCAGCAGAATGGCTACACGTTTCCCGTGGCGCTGGATCCCGGACTAAGCGTGGCCGAGAGCTACCAGGTCTACGCCATACCGGAGACGTTCCTCATCGGCCCGGACGGTGTGGTACGCGTGAAGAAGATCGGCGCTTTTCTCAACAAAGGTGAGCTAGAAAGCAGCCTGAACATGATTGTGAGATGAACCATTGGCCCGCGTATTCCGGTGGAAAGACAAAGCAGCAGGACAGGCAAAATGCCTGTCCTGCTGCTTTGTTGAAGCCAAGTTACGAGAACGCCCCGGCGACGGCGGACTCTATGAGTCCAGAGTGACCAGGCCCTTGCGCATGGCGTACTTGATGAGTTCGGTCCGATTGTGCAGGTTCAGCTTCTCCATTATCTTTGCCCTGTGGCCAAGAACCGTCTTCAAGCCTATGACCAGCATATCTGCGATCGCGCGGCTGGTGTGGCCGTCCGCAATCAGCTTGAGGATCTCGCGCTCCCTTTCGGTGAGGCGGTCATAGGGCTCGACCTCGGCCTGCTGCAGGTAGTCCTCGATCAATGCCGCGGCAGCGGAAGGGTACAGGAAAGAATCTCCCTTGTTCACCGCACGTATGGCCGATATCAGCTCCGACCCTACTGCCCGCTTCGGCACGTAGCCTGCCGCTCCCGCCTTGATAGCCGAGAGAATGTACTCCCTGTTGTCGTGCTGGGACAGCACCAACACCTTCGTCCGGGGATGTTTCTTTCTGATGCGACGCGTCGCCTCCAGCCCATCCATCCCGGGCATGGCAATGTCCATGATGACCACGTCGGGCGCCAGCTCTTTCACCCTCTCGATGGCCTCCTTGCCTTCGGAAGCCTCCCCCACTATCTCCACGTCATCGTAGAGGCCGATCAGCGCCCGAATGCCATCCCTTAGCACCGCATGGTCATCCACCACCAGGATCTTAATCTTGCTCATGTCAAACCTCGCTATCCAGGGGAATTCGTATATCGATCTGAGTGCCCGCTCCAGCGCGGGACACGATGTTCAGAGTACCGTTTACCAGCTCAATCCTCTCTCTCATGCCAAGCAAGCCCAGTCCCCTCGGCCGCTCTTTGGAGGTGATGGCCTCCTCGACATCGAAACCCTTGCCATCATCCTTGACGTGGACTCTTATGGCCCTCTTCTGAAAATCCAGTGCTATGCTGGCATTCGCGGCGCCGGCGTGATGGGCGATGTTGGATACCGCCTCCTGCACAACCCGGAACAGAGTCGCTTCGAGCGCGGGGGGCAGTCTTCGCTCACGGCCGCGAGTCTTGAAAATCACTTTCACCCCGGACTTGCCCAGGTTGTTGTCTGCCAGCCAGCGCGTGGCTGCAACCAGCCCGAGGTCATCGAGCAGCGTCGGTCGGAGTTCATATACCAGTCTATGCACCTCGTCAAGTATGCTTACCGAGATGTCCTGTATTTTCCTCAGCCTGGACTTGGCTTCACTTGCGCCCGGCGGCAACATTCCCATGACGGCTTCCAGGCTGGCACTGAGGCTGGCCAGCGACTGGCTGGTCTCGTCGTGCAGTTCCCGCGCGATTCTTCTGCGCTCCTCTTCCTGAATCGATAATATCTCGCGCAGCAGTTCCCTACGTATCATGTCCTGGTGCTGCACCTCCTGATGCAACTTCGCGTTCTCCACGGCAATGGCAACCTGTGCGGCAACGCTGTCCAGGAACTGGATATCTCTCTTGGTGAACCTTCTGGGCTCGCTGCTGGCGATGTTCATCACGCCCAGGACCTTCTCTTTGAGGCGGAGCGGCACGCTGGCCACTGCCCTCAGCTTCTCCGCCGCTATCAGCGCCGGGCGGAAAGCACGAGGATCGTTCGAGAGGTCCTCGACCAGAATCGCCTCTCCGGTCTGCGCCACCTTGCCGGCAATCCCTTCGCCCACGCGCATGCACATTTCCTCGGCATACCTGCGGGACAGTCCGCGGTAGGCCTTGTAACAAAGCTCTTGCTTCTCCTCGTCCAGCAGGAGTATGCCGCCGCTGTTCGCCTTCATTATCCGCAGCGTCTTGTCCAGGGCACTGCCCAGCACCGTATCCAGGTCCAGGGACTGGCTGACTACGCCCGTTATGGTCCTCAAGGCCAGCAGGTCGCGGTGGGATTCAGCGATCTTCTGCTCCAGCTCCTTGGTCACGGTTATGTCCCGCATCACCTCGGCAACCGCGATGGGCGAGCCCTGCTCGTCCAGCACCGGAGAGGCCACGATATCCAGGTATTGCCTCTTTTCTTCTGCACCGGTGCGATACACGTGACAATGAGTGGCGCGGGCAGGCTTGCCGGTCTCCCACACTGTCTTGAGAGGGCACTCCAGACGAGGCGGGCGACACAGTTCCGGCAGGCCATGAGAGATGTCATAGCAGCAGTGCCCCAGCACTTCCTCCCTGCGCTTGCCCAGCCGGAGCAGGGCTGACTTGTTGGCCTCCACGATCCGGTAGTCTCGGTCTATGATGAGGACCTCGTCCTCAAGGCCGTCGAAAACCGCCTGCCAGTGCTGGAAGGAGCTGGCAGGCCCGTCCGACCGGTTGGCCCTGTCTGCAGTTGAAGAAAGACGATTCCCTGTGATCACAGCACCTCGATGAACCGTTTTCGGGCCACTTGGATAGAGCGCTCATTCATGCTGGCCGGCACTGATTCCTCTAAAAAATACGCTATCGGGCTGGGCAACAGGTCTGGGTCGGTGGAGCAATATTCTAGCAGCGCTTCCCAAACATATCAAGCCGGCCCGGCAGGATAAGACCCGTGTCCAGCGAGCCACCATAGGGCATCCCGACTCGTCGGGACCAACCTGCCCGCCCGCGACGGTCGGAGTTAGGAAACCCGATCTACAAATTGAATCGCTTCCGGCATGTTGCTGTTATTCGCCCTTGGGCGCCTCTGTTTTCTGCAGGTGCTCGATAAGCTGGGCCTTCTTGGCAGCCCGCAGGCTCGTGTAGTCTTGCTCGGAGATCTTGCCGCTCTCGAACTCATCGTCAAGCCGCGCTAGCTCGGAGAGCAGGATTTGACCCTGCTCGGCGCCCGTCTGGGAAACGCGTGGGGCCGGCTGAGTTCTGCGCCTTTTCCACAGGAAGCCGGCGCTGCCGAGGGCCGCCAGCACGCCAAGAGCCACGATCACCAATAGCACCATGCTTTGAGATCCGCCGGGAGTCAGGCGTGAAAGCTGGACTGTCAGGACATCACCGGCAGCCAGGTTCTGCTTCGAAGCGTGAGCATATGCGATGCCCTGAACATCGAGGGGCTCTTCCACCGTGAGCCCTTCGCCGGCGATCTCTTTCTCTTTGCCCTCGGCCAGCAAGTCGATCTGGGCGATGCCCTGGGGTATCTTCTTGGTGAACGTGTATTTATCCGAACTATTGTTGAGCTCGTAGGTGTAGCCCACTCCATTCATGCCAGGCATGATGGGCAGGGTGGACAGCAAACCGTCCCCGCCGGCCGCAGTGGTCAAATCGGTAAGGCCGTTGGTGTATTTGACATTGGTGGCCCCCTTGGGCAACGAGAGGCTCATGGTCTGTTTCCTGCCGTCCGGAGTCACTTGCTGAGAGCCGGTATACGTCCGGTCAGCGGAGTTGACTACAAGGTAAAACTCCTTGACTTCCAGGACGTCCTCGTCTTGAAAGAACACCACGTGCCCCAGCAATATGGATATGAAGGCATCGCTGTCAGTGGTCTCGTATACGTTGACGTCTGCTGATTTGGAGGTTTCCCCTTCAGCAAAAGCAATGGCCTTGCTGGTGTAATGTACGCCCTGGTAGTTGGTCAACACCTGGTAGCCGTAGGAGGCATCGGTGGAGAGGCCGGTGAAGGTAAACTTGCCCTGGGCATCGCTCTTCGCCGCGGAGCCGCCGCTGGGCTGGCCGTTCACGCTGACCAACAACGTAACGTTCTGGTCGCCGCCAATGCTACTGCCTCCTTCGGTCCCGTTGACTAGGGTTCCAATTATTTCTCCCGTCCCCTGAGCGGCAACAACTGCCGTTAGGGACAGACTCAGGGCCAAGAACAATGCAACCAGAAAGGCTCTCTTGATCAACTCTTTTCTCCCTGGCTGACGCCGGCGCCGCATTTGGCGCAGAAACGGTCACCTTCGATGATCTTCGCTCCGCACTGCGCGCAGAACCGGCCTTTGCCCTTGCGCATGGCCAGCACACGCTTCTCTATTTCGTCCATGGCGGCAGGACTCTTCTGTTGTCCGTGGTGTTCGGTATTGACGCCATCGATGTCTTTGAGGATGGATACGGCCTTACGCTTGTACCTCTCCTCCAGATCACGATAGTCCTCGTCGGTCAGAATACCCGACTGGTGGTCGAACTCAAGCTCCTTGAGCATCGAGTACGTAGTCTCACGCTTTGATTTCAGTTCCTGCAGCCTGTCGTCTTCAGAACGGCCGACCGCGTACGTCTTCTGCCTGAACAATGGATAAGCAATGAAGACGAAGGTCAAAACGGCCAGGGCAAGCGCGACGAAAGCTGTCATCTGAAGCCCTTCTCCTCGAAGTCCTTTAGCTCCTTCTCCAGGCGGCGGCGGTACTTGTCCTCTTTCGGGTCGGCTTCAGCAGATCCGCCCGCAGGCGCCGTCGGAAGGGTCTTGCTGCGGTTTACCCATTGCCTTGCCATGACGAAGACAAGCCCTGCCCCAAACACGAGCGCAGCGAACGGGGTGACCCAGACCACCAGGTTGAACCCCTGCTTGGGCGGCTCCACCAGCACCTTTTCCCCGTACCTCGCCACAAAGGTCTGGATGATCTGATTCTCGGACCGGCCATTGTCAAGGCCTTGCCTGATTGTCGAAAGCATCTCTTCCCGCGTGGTACAACCCTGGTCGTCGCAGTTGAGCACTGTCTTGCCGCAGCCGCATTGACACATCACCTTTGCGGCGATGCTGTTAACCGTGGCTGTGTCGGCAGCCAGTGCGGGCGACACAAAGATCGATACTGCCAAAACAATGAGAGCTACAGAAACCAACGTCTTGAGCACCATGGAAATGACCCCTTATCCCCCCGGCAACCGCTCCCGGCGATCAGGCCAGAATGCAATCAGTCCACCGAAGAACAGCACAATGCCGCCTACCCATATCCCTGCCACGGCAGGGTTCACCAGAACCTTGAAAGAGGCGGAGCCGTCAGCGTCCCAGCCCACCAGAATGACATACAGGTCCTCCACCGGAGTGGAGCGGATAGCAACCTCGGTCGTTGGCTGTTCAGAGGTAGGCGTAACGTACTTCAGGGGGACCATCTTGCCGATCGGTTCCCCCGAGTTGGTGACCGACAATGTGGTCGAGGTAATCGACTTGCTCTCGGTCACATAGTTGTCCATTCCCTCATAGGTCAGCGTGTACTTGCCGAGGCTCATTGACTCGCCCGGCTTCAAGATAGCTTCACTCTGCACCTGGAAGAATGAGGAGCCGATGACCCCGATGGCGATCAGGACAACTCCGATGTGTACGATGTAGCCGCCGTACCTGGGCTTGTTGGCCCAGATCAGACCGAAGAATGCCTTCCCGTAGTTCTCAGCCTTCATCCGGCTCCGGGCCCGGGTGCCCCGTGCCAGCTCGTAGAAAATGGTGAGCACCACGAAGACACAGAAGAACACCGCCGCCAGCGGCAGCCACTGCCTTACCCCGATGAGGAACAGCCCTGCGCTGACGACTATGGACAGCACTGCCGGCCACAGGAAATTGCGAAGCAGATTGGTCTTTGACGCCCGCCGCCAACCGATCAGGGAGCAAATGCCGGTCAGCACGATGACCGCCAGGAAGATCGGCCCGTTCACCTGGTTGAAGAATGGCGCTCCCACGCTGATCTTGTCGCCCCGTACCGCCTCCGATATGACCGGGAAGACAGTGCCCAGGAAGATGGCGAAGGTCGCTCCGACCAGAAGCAGGTTGTTCAGCAGAAAGGTGCTCTCTCTGGATACCAGAGACTCCATCTCCGCTTCCGACCGCAACTCTTCACGCCGGTACCAGAGTAACCCGAACGAGCCGACAAGGACCACCGCAAGCAGCCCCAGGAAGAAGGGGCCCATGCCGGTATCGGCGAAGGTATGCACCGAGGAAAGGACGCCGCTGCGCGTGAGGAAGGTGCCGAATATGGACAGGCTGAAGGCCAGTATTATCAGCGCCATGTTCCATATCTTGAGCATCCCCCTCCTTCTCTGCATCATCACGGAGTGAAGGAAGGCGGTGGCCACCAGCCAGGGCATGAGGCCCGCGTTTTCCACCGGGTCCCAGGCCCAGTAGCCTCCCCAACCCAACTCGACATATGCCCACCAGGCGCCGAGCACGTTGCCCACCAGCAGCGAGAGCCAGGCTATGATCGTCCATCTCCGGACTGAAACAATCCACTCATCGCCGAGCCTGTTGGTGATGAGCGCGGCTATGGCGAAGGCGAAGGGTATGGTGAAACCCAGATACCCGAACAGCAGCGTGGGCGGATGGATCAACATCCCCGGATTTTCCAGCAATGGATTGAGCCCCCTGCCGTCTGCCGGCGTGAAGGGGAGCTTCTCGAAGGGATTAGCTGTGAACAGCAGCAGGAACAGGAAGAAGGCCTCGACGCCCATGATGATGGCCGAAGCGTAGGGTATCAGCTCCCGGTTCTTGTTCCACTTGTGGAGCACCACCACCACGGCCAGCACAATCAGCATCCACGCCCAAAAAAGGAGCGAGCCGGCGTTGCCGGCCCAGAAGGCGCTTATCAAATAGGCAGGAGACAGATCGCGGTTCGTGTAGGAGGCGACGTAAGCTATCTGGAAATCGTGGGTTACCACGGCATAGAGCAGGGCGGCTACCGAGACGGAGGCCAGTGCACAGGTGGCGATCAGCCCATTCCTGGCGCTCTCGAGAAGGTCGGAACGTCTTCCCGCTCCGAAGAGGAATGCTGCAATCGTGTAAAGGGAAGCGATAAATGCCAATACTAGAGCTATGTACCCGATATCTGCCATGATCTAAGTCATCTTCCGCAAAAGAGGTAG
>JAUSJJ010000141.1 GCA_030647705.1 Dehalococcoidia bacterium | reverse complement strand
TGACTCGTTAACTATTACTGACTCAACGCGGCCAGAGACTCTCGGGCCACCTCTTCGATGCCTCTGTCGCCGTTCACTTCTACCAGCTTGCCTGCCTTGCGGTAGTAATCGATCAGCGGAGCAGTCTGCGCGAAGTACACATCCAGCCGCTTCCTGGCCGTCTCCACCGTATCGTCAGCGCGCTGATACAACTCTCCACCGCAGGCATCGCACTTTCCGGCGACCTTCGGCGGATTGTTGACCACGTGATACGGCGTCTGACAGTTCCGGCAGATCCACCGTCCGCTCAGCCTCTTGATCAACTCCTCGGTGGACACTTTAATGTACAGTACCTTATCGATGCTCTTCTTCTGTTTGGCCAGGGCTTGTTCCAGCCCCCGGGCCTGTTCCAGCGTCCTGGGAAACCCGTCCAGGATACAGCCCCTGGCGCAATCGGGCGCCGCCAGGCGTTCCAGGATCATCTTGATGGTTATCTCATCGGGGACCAACGCCCCCTTTTCCATGTACGACTTGGCCAGCAGCCCCAGTTCGGCGCCCTTCTTCTGCGCCTCCCGAAAGAGGTCGCCCGAAGATATCTGTACCAGACCCAACTCCCTGGTCAGGGTGACTGCCTGCGTTCCCTTGCCCGCCCCCGGCGCGCCCAGAAGGATCAGATACAAACTGTGGTTGCCTCCGCGATTCCTTGAAAGTGCTTGGACTAATCTACTTGATAAAGCCTTCGTAATGCCGCATCAGGAGCTGCGCCTCCAACTGGCGCATGGTGTCCAGCACCACACCGACCACAATCAGCAAAGCGATACTGCTGAGCTGCAGCGCCTGCACATTGGTGGCCTTGGCCGCTATAAAAGGCATGATGGCTACGATGCCCAAGAACAACGCGCCGCCCCAGGTAATGCGGGTCACCACTCGGTTCAGATACTCCTGGGTGGCCTTCCCCGGCCGGATACCCGGGATGAAGCCGCCGTTCTTCTGCAGGGTCTCAGCCAGGTTCTGCTGCTGGAAGATAACCATGACGTAGAAGAAGGTGAACCCCACCGAAAGCAGGAAGAACAGGCCCCAGTAGGGCAAGCCTCCCAGAATGCTGCCGCTGGGGTTGAAGAAATCGGCGATGGCGCCGGCTATCTGCTGTCCAATCGACGGATCGACCGTGCCCGGCGCTGCCACAAAGTAGCTGGCCACAGTGCCGGGGAAGATAATAATGGACATGGCAAAGATGAGCGGGATCATGCCCGCCATGTTGACGCGCAGGGGTATGTGAGTCCCGCCGGACTGCCGGTACATCCGGCCCCCCCGGAACATGCTGCGGGCGTACTGCACCGGAATGCGCCTGTGCGCCTCGGTGAAAATAACCACCGCCACCACCACCGCCAGCCCGAGCAGCACAAACACAATAGTGCCCGGATTGAATATGCTGCCCAGCACCGTCGTGCCGGTAGCCAGGCCCTGTACGATCATCTGGGGCAGGCCGGCGACTATGCCGCCGAAGATGATGATAGAAATGCCGTTGCCGATGCCGTTCTCGGTTATGCGCTCACCCAGCCAGACCAGGAACATGGTGCCGGCGGCCATGGAGAACAGCATGGCGATCGTCGGAAGCAGGTCGGGCCCGCTCAGTCCCACGCCGGTGATGGCTCCCGCCCTGCTGAGCAGCACAAGTTGCCCGTATCCCTGAAGCAGTGCCAGGGGCACCGTCAACCAGTGTGTATAGAGGTTCAGCTTATGCCTACCCGCCTCACCCTCCTTGGACAGCGCCGCGAGCTGCGGGATAACCGGCAGCAGCAACTGCATGATAATGGATGATGTGATGTAGGGATAGACGCCCATGGCGGCAATGCTCAGGTTCCTCATGGCGCCGCCGCTGAACAGGTCGAGCATGCCCAGCAACTGGTTCTGCTCGAACACATCCGCCAGGGCCTGGGTATTCACTCCGGGCACCGGCACGTGCGCCACAAACCGGAACACCACCAGAATAGCCGCGGTGAACAGCAGCTTGTTCCGGAGGTCAGACTGATGGAAGGCATCTATCATTGCCTGGACCAGCCTGGGTCTGGATTGTCTCTGGGTAGCCTGATACGTGGCCATGGCTCTCCTGGTAGCTAAATCTCCTCGGTTTTTCCGCCGGCCGCTTCAATCTTGTCTTTGGCCGCCTGAGAGAACTTGGTCGCCTTCACTGTCAGTGGCCGGTCGATTTCCCCGTTGGCCAGGATCTTCACCGGCAGTTTCAACGAGCGCACCAGTCCCGTAGCCACCAGGGTATCCGGAGTCACCTCCGTGTTCGGCTCGAACTGGTTCAGACTCGATACATTGACCACGGAGTACTCCGTCCTGAAGGGATTGAAGAATCCGCGCTTGGTGGGAATGCGCCTCACGATGGGAAGCTGGCCGCCTTCAAAACGGGGCGGGATATTGTCGCCGGAGCGGGCTTTCTGGCCCTTCATGCCGCGGCCTGAGTATGTCCCGTGACCGCTGCCCAAGCCCCGGCCCACTCGCTTTCTCTTGTGCCTTGAGCCGGGAGCAGGGTGTAAATCGTGCTGTTGCACCTTAGTACCTCTTCACTGGAAGCGTTCGAGAGCGATGCGCAGTCCCGCCGGGGAGGGGCGCTGGAACGCTCTCCTTCACTCTACCTTGACTTGACTTGTTTCTCCGTGATGGCCTTGGCCTTGAGCAGCCGCTGCGACCGCCTTTCCTCCGCCACATTCAACTGCTGCAGCGCCACCAACGTGGCTTTGACCACATTGATAGGATTAGACGACTTAAAAGACTTCGAGAGGATGTTCTTGATCCCCGCCATCTGTACTACCGCCCGCAGCCCACCCCCGGCAATGATCCCCGTGCCGGGCAGCGCCGGCTTGAGCAGCACCTGGGCTGCCCCGAACTTGGCGCTGACTTCGTGGGGAATAGTCTCGTTGCGTAGCGGGACGGTGATCAGGTTCCTCCTAGCCTCGACGCCGCCTTTGCGGATGGCCTCGGGCACTTCGTTTGCCTTGCCCATGCCCACACCCACATGGCCGTTCTCATCGCCCACCACCACCAGGGCACTGAAGCTGAAGCGTCGCCCTCCCTTGACTACCTTGGATACCCTGTTGATAGAGACCAGCTTCTCCGAAAGCTCCGGCTCCCTGGTCTCCCTACCCCTTGGTCTAACAGCAGTACTGGCCATCAGAACAGTAGCCCCCCTTCTCGAGCTGCATCCGCCAGGGCCTTGACCCGGCCGTGATACAGGAAGCCTCCGCGATCAAAGGATACCTTGGCAATCCCCTTCTCCTTGGCGCGCATGGCTACCAGAGCGCCCACCAGCTTGGCCTGCTCCGTCTTGTTCTTGCCCTTGCACTTCTCTCGCAGTTCGGGTTCATTGGACGAAGCCTGAGCCAGCGTGCGCCCGGAAACATCATCGATAGCCTGGACGTATATTTCATTCACGCTGCGAAACACGCCCAGCCGCGGCCTTTCCGCCGTACCACTGACCTTGGCCCTGACCCTCCGGTGCCGCCTCATTCTGGCAAGCCCCGGCTCTCTCTGGGCCTTGATCTTCCGCATTATGTAAGTAAGTACTGCCAAAGTAAACGACCTCTCTGATTATCTCTTGGCGCCGATCTTGCCGGCCTTGCCTGCCTTACGACGTACCTGTTCGTCGGAATACTTGACGCCTTTGCCGCTGTAAGGGTTCGGCGGCCTCACCCCACGGATACGGGCCGCGGTCTCCCCCACCACCTCTTTGTCGATGCCGGAGATGGTGATCTTGGTGGTCCCCTCGACGGCGAAGGTGATGCCCACCGGCGGCTTCACCTCCACAGGATGGGTGAACCCGACCTGCATGGTCAACCCGTCACCGGCCTTCTGTACCCTGTAGCCGACGCCGGAGAGCTCCAGTTTGCGCTGGAAGCCCTTGCTCACCCCTTCCACCATGTTGGCCAGGAGGCTTCTGGTCAAACCATGAAGGGATCGATGCGAAATCCCATCGGTAGGCCTTGACACCGAAAGCACCCCCTGCTCCAGGGCGAGCTTCATCTCCGGGTGTATCTGGCGTACCAGCTCACCCAGAGGACCTTTGGTGGTGACCAGGTTGTCCTTGATGGTCACCTGAACGGTTTTCGGAACTTCTATGGGCTTACGCCCGATCCTAGACATAGTGGGTGCCCCCGTTATGTTTTACCATACGTAACACAGTATTTCACCGCCAAGCCCCTTACGGTGGGCCTGTTCGCCGGTCATGATCCCCGCGGGAGTGGACAATATGGCGACGCCCATGCCGCCATAGACGCGCGGTATCTCCGTCTTGCCCACATACACCCTGAGGCCGGGCTTGCTGACCCGCTCCAGATTGGTGACCAGCGACTTCTTCTTCTCAGCGTAGGCGAGATACACCTTTATCGAACGCTGCCCAGCGCCTCTCAAGACCTCGTAGTCCCGGACGAAGCCTTCTTCCTTGAGTATCTTGAGCACGGCGATCTTGATCTTGGACGAGGGTACAGTCACAAAATCAAGCCGGGCCATGGCGGCGTTCCTGATCCTGGTCAGCATATCAGCTATAGGGTCACTTAACGTCATGAACTCCTCCACAGATGACGACGCTTCCTGCCTCCGTCACCAGCTCGACTTCCTCACTCCAGGCAGTTCGGCGGTCAGAGCCAGCTTACGGAAACAGATGCGGCACAGGCCGAAATGTCTCATGTACCCTCGCGGGCGTCCGCAGATCTGGCACCGGTTGTGTCTCTGCACCTCGTACTTGGGCGGTCTTTGAGATTTGACGATCTTTGAGATTTTGGCCACTGCGTTCCTCGATCTATTCCTTTTGCTGTCTGGCGAAAGCCATCCCCATAAGTTCCAGAAGGCGCCTCGCCTCGTCATCGGTCCTGGCCGTGGTCACGATGGTGACCTGCAGCCCGCGAGGCTTGTCTATCTTGTCGTATTCGATCTCAGGGAAGACCAGTTGTTCCTTGAAACCGAGAGAGTAGCTGCCGCGCCCATCGAAGGCATTCCGCGGCGTACCCTGGAAATCGCGAAGGCGCGGGAGCGAAATGTTGACCAGCTTATCGAAGAAATCATACATCCGCTGCCCTCTGAGCGTAACCATCATGCCGATGGGCATACCGGTCCGGATCTTGAAGGCAGCAATGCTCTTCTTCGATTTGGTGATCACCGGCTTCTGTCCGGCTATGGCAGTGACGTCGTGCTCGGCTGCCTCCATCGCCTTGGCGTTGGTGATGGCCTCCCCCAGGCCGATATTGATCACGATCTTCTTCAGCTTCGGCACTTGCATCGGATTCGTGTAGCTGAACTCGGTCATCAGCCGGGGCGCCACCTCCTGGATATACCGCAGCTTGACCAGGGAAACCAGCTTCTCAGCAGGTTTCTCCGGCTCCTTCTCCTCGGCCTTCTTATGCCTGGCGGCGGGCGCCGGTTTCTCCGCTTTCTCCGGCTTCTCAGCCTTCTCGCGTTTTTCGGGCTTCTCCGCTTTTGGGGCAGCCTTCTCCAGCTTCTCAGCCGGTTTCTCTGCCGCCTTTTCTTCGGCCTTGGCCCTGGGCTTCTTCTTGACCGGCTCTTTCGCCGGCTCCTGGGCCGAGTCAGTGGTTGGTTTCTTCTTCTCCGCGGCCACTAGTCAATCACCTCATTGCAGGCCTTGCATACCCTGACTTTCGATTTGTCTTCAAGTATTCTGAATCCCACTCTGGAAGGCTGGTTGCACTTGGAGCATACCAGCATTACATCCGAAGCGTAGATGGGGGCCTCACGTTCCACGATTCCCGCTTGCTTGACCGCGCCTCTGGCCTTGGTGTGGCGCTTGGTCAGGTTAACGCCGGATACCAGTAGCCGGCCCTCGCCCGGGATGACGCGGTGCACCTTCCCCTTCTTGCCCTTGTCCTTGCCGGCGATCACCTGCACGTTGTCATTGCGACGAATCTTCATGCTATATCACCTCCGGAGCCAGGGAGATGATCTTCATGAAGTTCCTGTCCCTCAGCTCACGGGCGACAGGCCCGAAGATCCGCGTGCCTTTGGGATTGCCACGCTCGGCGAGGATCACCGCTGCATTGTCATCAAACCTGATGTATGAACCATCCTTCCGGGAGTAGCGCGCCGTGGTGCGGACAACCACTGCCCGAACCACATCGCCTTCTTTGACCCCCCCATGCGGGATGGCCTTCTTGACTGTAGCCACCACAACATCACCGATGTGAGCGTACCTCCGGTGGCTGCCGCCCAGCACGTTGATGCACATTATCTGTCTGGCGCCTGAGTTATCTGCTACTTTGAGCCTGGTATAAGCCTGAATCATTATGAGGAACTCCGTTCCTAAGCAATCTCCGTGGGCTTGACCTCGGCCACATTTCGCCGGGTAACGACCTCCACCAGCCGCCACCGCTTCTCTCTTGATAGTGGCCGCGTCTCTTCAATCCTGACCGTATCGCCGGTCTTGGCAACGCCGTTCTCATCGTGGACCTTGAACTTGGTGACACGCCGGACCACGCGATGATACCGCGGATGGCGTCTCGTCAGCTCGACGGCCACCACTGCCGTCTTCTGCATGTTGGCGCTTACCACCTGGCCCAAGCGCGCCTTGCGCTTTTCTTTAGTCATATCATTTCCTCAGTACAGGTAACCCTGATAATGCCCCGGGTGCAGGGAGACCCTCGCTCCGTGCCAAGGGTTCGCCCCAGGCAAACCGCTCCCGACGCGCCCCCGTGCGGCCCCGCCGCAGTCCCTATTTCTCGATAAGTTCTCGTTCCCTTTGAACGGTCTTCAACCTGGCGATCTTCTTCTTCACCTTCCAGATTTCGCTGTAGTTCGCCAATTGCCTGGTGGCATGACGAAACCTGAGGTTGAAATACTCCCGGTGGGCCTCCTCGAGCTCCTTGCCGAGGTCCCCCGTGTTGAGCGCTTTGATTTCACTTGTACGCAACGGGCTCACCCCCTGTTACCAGTCCCTTCCGCCGGCTAAGCTACCTCTCGGCCCAGAAACCTGACATCGATTGGCAGCTTGTGGGACGCCAGCATCAGCGCCTCTTTGGCCACATCTTCTTTGATGCCGGCTATCTCGAACATGACCCTTCCCGGTTTGACCACCGCTACCCAGTGATCCACAGCCCCCTTGCCACCGCCTTGCCGGGTCTCGGCGGGCTTGGATGTAACGGAGTGGTCCGGGAAGATGCGGACCCATAGCTTCCCGCCACGCTTCACATGGTGCGTAATGGCGCGACGTGCGGCCTCGATCTGTCTACTGGTAATCCAGGCGCACTCCAAGGCCTGCAGGCCGTACTCCCCGAAGGTTACGGTGTTGCCGGACTGGGCCATTCCCCTGCGCCGGCCCCTGTGTGTTTTACGGAACTTAACTCGCTTAGGTTGTAGCACTCTTCTCCTCCGCACGCAGCGCTGCCACTGGAGCGACGGCCTCCACGGGAGCCGCCTTGGCCGCCTGAGCTACGGGCCCAGCTTCAGGCGTGCGCGCGGCTTCCACAGCCTCAGGCTCTTCCACTTCCGGAAGTATGTCTCCCTTGTATATCCAGACCTTGATGCCGATGCGGCCCAGTGGGGTCCGCGCCTCGGTCATGCCAAAATCGATATCGGCCCGTAACGTGTGAAGCGGCACCCGGCCCTGGCGCGTCGACTCGCGACGCGCTATCTCAGCGCCACCAAGCCTGCCCGCCGAAATTATCCTTATCCCCTTGGCCCCGCGCTCCATAGTCCGCGCGACGGCCTGCTTCATCGCTCTCCTGTACGCCACCCTCTTCTCAAGCTGCATGGCCACGTTTCTCGCCACCAGAAAGGCATCGAGTTCGGGCTCCCGCACCTCTTGAATATTCAGCCGCACCTTTTTCTTGGTCAGAGTCTCCAGCACCTGGCGTAACTCATCGACGCGGTGTCCGCCTCTGCCGATGATGATGCCGGGGCGAGCGGTGTGGATGGCCACCGATATCTCTTTGCCGCTGCGGTCGATCTCCACCAGGGAGATATCCGCGCCGGCGGTCTTGGTCAGTATAGTCTTGCGGATGCCGACGTCCTCTATGAGTATCTTAGCGTAGTCCTTGGTAGCGAACCACCTGGACCGCCAGCCTTTGGTCACACCGATGCGAAAACCTAGAGGGTGAACTTTATGCCCCAACTAGACCTCCTCTACCACGACTGTGAGATGGCTGGACCGACGCAGGACCCGGCTCGCCCGGCCCCGTGCCTGGGCGCGGATCCGCTTCATGGTGCGCGCCTGACCGGCGTAGATCCTGATGATCTTCAAGTCAGCGGGCGTCATCTCAAAGTTATTCTCGGCGTTGGCAACCGCAGACTTGATGGTCTTGGACACCTCGACCGCTGCCGGAGTGGTCATGAACTTCAAGGCGACCATTGCGTCGTTCGCGTTCTTGCCGCGCACGGTATCAGCCACCAGGCGCAGCTTCCTCGGAGAGATGCGTATGTTCTTGGCTACAGCTATCACTTCCATGTTCCGGTTTCCTTCAAAGAGCGTTTGTCAACGGTCTTCATTCCGCTCTCCAGAGGCCTGCCCCTGAAGGGTCTCCGTTGCCAAAGGGCCTCTTCACCCAGTTAACCTTCTGTTGCCGCCTGACTACTTGGCCGGCGGCGCTGCCGGCGCCGGGGTGCTGGCCACCTTCGTCGCCTGCTCAGCCTTGCGCACGTGACCACGGAAAGTACGCGTAGGCGAAAACTCGCCAAGACGATGGCCCACCATGTTCTCCGTGACGAAGACCGGCACGTGCCTGCGACCATCGTGCACGCCAATGGTCAGACCGACCATCAACGGCAGAATGGTGGAAGCCCGCGACCAAGTCTTGATGACGGTCTTCTGCTTGCTCCTTACCACCGCTTCCACTTTCTTGGAAAGCTTGGGGTCGACAAAAGGCCCTTTCTTGATCGATCTGGACAACTCTATTCCCCCTCGGTGCGGCCCAAGCTGGCCTTTGGCGCGCTACTTCTTTCTCTTGACAATCATGTTGTTGGTGCGCTTGTTGCGCCTGGTGCGGTACCCTCGGGCGGGCTTACCCCAGGGCGTCTTGGGCCCCGGCATACCTTCACCGCACCTGCCCTCGCCGCCTCCATGAGGATGATCCCTGGGGCTCATGGCCGAGCCACGCACCGCAGGACGCTTCCCCATCAAACGGGACTTGCCCGCTTTGCCCAGCTTCACATTGCTGTGGTCCAGGTTGCCCACCTGTCCGATAGTCGCCATGCACATTATGTCAATGCGACGCAACTCACCGGAGGGCATGCGGACCAGGGCGTACTTGGCTTCCTTGGCCATGAGCTGTGCGCCAACGCCGGCGCTGCGCACCAACCGGCCACCGCGACCCCGGTTGAGTTCCAGGTTATGAATTGTGACGCCCACGGGCATGGCCTTCAAAGGCAGTGCATTGCCCGGCCTCACTTCGGCCTTGGGCCCAGCCACCACGGTATCCCCCACCGAAAGGCCATCAGGACAGATGATGTACCTCTTCTCTTTGTCGGCATACAGCACCAGCGCGATTCGCGCCGTACGGTTGGGATCATACTCGATGGCGATGACCTTACCCGCCACGCCCACCTTGTCTCGCTTGAAATCGATGATGCGCAGCATCCGCTTGGCGCCACCGCCCTGATGACGGGTGGTGATCCGGCCCTGATTGTTGCGCCCCGCCCTCTTCTTCAGAGGCAGCAGGAGCGACTTCTCCGGCTCTTTCCTGGAGAGACCCTCAAAGCTGTTGCCGACCATCCCCCTGCGGGACGGCGTGATCGGCCGAAAAAACTTCAGTGCCAAACTAATCCCCCCTCTCTGGGATAGCCACCCGACTACACCTTCTCGAAGAGCTCGATCTTGAATCCAGGCGCCACAGTGACTATGGCCTTTTTCCATTGCGGCGTCATGCCATGGTGCTTGCCCACGCGGCGCAGCTTGCCCGGCACATTCAATACGTTCACCGAGCTCACCTTTACCTTGAAGGCCTTCTCCACAGCTTCCTTGATCTGATGCTTGTTGGCATCTGTAGCTACTTCGAAGGCGTACTTGTTCTTCTCGGCGAGCGCCGTGCTTTTCTCAGTAACCAGCGGGCGTTCGATCACGTCCAGTACGTTAGCGTTTCTCTTACTCACTTTACCCTCAACAACACCGTGGCTACTTGGACCCGGCTACCTTCTGGCCCGCCTCAGCGCCCCAGAGCTCTTCAACCCTGG
>JAUSJJ010000138.1 GCA_030647705.1 Dehalococcoidia bacterium | reverse complement strand
CCGCCGGAGGCGGGCTGCCCACCACTCCACCAACCCACCATGTACTCACTCACTCTGGAACAAGTAAAGAAGCTCGCCAGCCAGGGCAACATGGTGCCCCTCTACCGCGAGTTCCGCGCCGACCTCGAGACGCCGGTATCGGCGTTCCTCAAGATCGCCCGCGGCGCCCATTCCTTCCTGCTGGAAAGCGTCGAGGGGGGAGAGAGGCTGGCCCGCTACAGCTTCATCGGCGCCGAGCCATATAAAGTCATCAAAGGCAGTCGCGATATTCATGGCGACGACCCCCTGGCGCTGATCGAGCGAGAGATCAAGGATTGCCGCCCCGTGTCCGTCGCCGGCCTGCCACGCTTCCACGGTGGCGCGGTCGGCTATCTTTCCTACGAGGCCACCCGCCACTTCGAGGAGCTGCCCAGCCCCGAGGCCGACCCACTGGGATTGCCCGAAGCGGTGTTCATGCTGGTGGACACGCTCCTGGTGTTCGACCATTTGAAGCACAAGATCAAGATCGTTAGCCACGTGCGCCTCAATGGCAACATAGAGAGGGCATACCACGAGGCCATACGCAAGATCGATGGCCTGCACGACAGGCTGAGCCAGCCTCTGGTCGAAGCGCCTCGACAACGCAGCAGCAAAGTCTCGCCGACGCCGGCGCCGGTCGTTTCGAACCTGTCCAAGCAGGAGTTCGAGGCCATCGTGTCCAAAGGCAAGCAGTATATCTACGAGGGCGAGATCATACAGGTGGTGCTCTCGCAGCGCCTGGGCCGCCGCACCGACGCGCATCCTTTCGATATCTATCGCGCGCTCCGCACCATCAACCCCTCGCCGTATATGTATTACCTGTCGCTCGAAGACTGCCATATCGTGGGCGCGTCGCCGGAGCTTCTGGTGCGAGTGGAGGACGGCGTGGTGGTGACACACCCCATCGCCGGCACCCGGCCTCGCGGCGCCAGCCCCGCCGAAGACGTTGCCCTGGAGCACGAGTTGCAGAACGACGAGAAGGAGCGGGCTGAGCACATCATGCTGGTAGACCTGGGCCGCAACGACATCGGACGGGTGAGCCAGCCCGGCACAGTGCAGGTGACACAGCTCATGGGCGTAGAACGATATTCGCACGTTATGCACCTGGTTTCGCACGTCCAGGGCAAACTGAGGCCGGAGCTGAATGCATTCGACGCGCTCAGGGCCTGCTTTCCCGCGGGCACCGTATCCGGCGCGCCCAAGATCCGGGCCATGCAGATCATCGCCGAGCTCGAGCCCGACAAACGCGGGCCCTATGCCGGCGCAGTGGGCTACTTCAGCTTCTCCGGCAATGCCGACACCGCCATCACCATCCGTACCATCGTGGTAAAGGATGGCACAGCGTACGTTCAGGCGGGCGCGGGCATCGTCGCCGATAGCGTCGGGGAACGCGAGTACCACGAGAGCCTGAACAAGGCCAAAGCCCTGCTCAACGCCATCGACGAGGCGGAAAAGGGTGAGTGACCGTTCGAGACAGACGTGGCAATTCGTCTTTGCGAGTGCCCGTAGGGCCGAAGCAATCCGCCTCCGGCTCATATGCGGGCCACGGATTGCTTCGCCCCGACACGTCGGGGCTCGCAACGACAAACGGTGCGCGGCCATTCCGAAACCGAATGACTAAGGAAAACAAAGGTTGCTTCTACTCATAGATAACTACGACAGCTTCACCTATAACCTCTTCCAGTGCCTCAGCGAACTGGGTGAGACGGTGGAGGTTGCCCGCAACAACAAGATCACCCTGGAGCAGATCGAGACGCTGGCTCCGGAGCGCATCGTCATCTCGCCTGGCCCATCTACGCCGGAACGCGCCGGCATCTCCAACGACGTGATCCGCCGCTTCGGAGGCAGGCTGCCCATCCTGGGCGTCTGCCTGGGGCACCAGTGCATCGGCTACAGCTACGGCGCGGTGGTCAGCCACGCCGGCGAGATCAAACACGGGAAGACCTCGCTGGTCTACCACGACGGCAAGGGCGTGTTCGCCGGCCTTACCAGCCCGTTCGAGGCCGTCCGCTATCACTCCCTGGCCATCCAGCGGAACACCGTCCCCGATTGTCTGGAGGTGACAGCCCAAACCGCCGAAGGTATAATCATGGGCGTGCGCCATCGCTCCTTCAAGGTCGAGGGCGTGCAGTTCCACCCGGAGTCCATCATGACCGGAGTCGGTAAGGACATACTGCGGAATTTCTTGAAGCAGAGCGGCGCAATGGAGGGCAAGAAGTGAAGGGCTCGACGAAGTTCTGGTTCCTTGTTGCGGTTGCATTGTTGGCCGCGATGCCTCTGCTTCTGTGGCTGACTGGCATTTGGGACGTGACCCGCAAGATAGACACTTCCCAGGTAATCCAGATATTGCTTACGTTTGCGCTCGTGCTAGTGACCGCATTCTACGCCATCCGCACAGCAGAGATTGCCAGGGAGACAAAGAAGCAGACAGAGGCCACTGTGAAGATGGTCATGGCCCAGACGAAGCCTCTGTTGATACCCTATCTCGAACTCGTAGGGGACGTCGACCAAGAACGCAACGTCACCTTCAAAGCGGGTGTGGACAACGACGGCAACGGACCCGCATATGACGTCGAGTTCAGGATTCAAGATAAGGAACGGAATGAAGGCGCAAGCCAGTTCACAACCGGACAACTTATCCCCGTTCTTCGCGCACATTCAAGCGCGCCTTGGTTTATACCTGTTCCACGATTGTTCTTCCCTATCTCGGAGCGGGCTGTTAGACAGTTCTTGGTGGTCAAATACCAAGACGTGGATGGGGAGCACGAAGTCATCCAGCCCTTTGTGCTGACAACGGGAGATAAGGGCAAGCCAATCGCTCTATTGGAGAGCATCTCGAGAAGAACTCTAGGCAAGGGGAAGTTCGGAGAGGCCCTATGATTCGTGAGGCAATCGAAATCCTGATTTCAGGACGGTCGCTCTCCCTGGAGCAGGCCGCCGCAGTGATGGAAGAGATCACCGGCGGCACGGCCACCCCCGCCCAGTTCGGCGCGTTCGTTACTGCGCTGCGGCTCAAGGGCGAGTCGGTGGACGAGATCGCCGGCATGGCAAAGGTGATGCGTGAGAAGGCCGTTCACGTGACATACGCTCAGCCAGTGGTCGACACCTGCGGCACCGGCGGCGACAGCCAGAACACCTTCAACGTCTCCACTGCAGCGGCCTTCGTGGGAGCAGCCGCGGGCCTCAAAGTAGCCAAGCATGGCAATCGGGCCATGACTTCCAGGTGCGGCAGCGCCGACGTCCTGGAAGCTCTCGGCGTGAAGATAGACCTCACCGCAGAACAAGTCTCCGAATGCCTTGAAGAAGTCGGCATCGGGTTCATGTTTGCGCCCGCGTTTCATCCCGCGATGAAATACGCCGCCGGCCTCAGACGTGAGGTTGGCATTCGGACCATATTCAACATCCTGGGGCCTCTGACCAATCCGGCCGGCGCCGACAGCCAAGTCGTCGGCGTGCCCGACGTGGCGGCGGCCTTGAAGCTGGCCCAGGCGCTACAAAAGCTGGGCTCCCGCCACGCATTGGTCGTGCACGGAGAGGACGGCATGGACGAGGTCTCGGTGACTGCCCACACCACGGTCTGCGAGCTTGTCGGCGGTAACATAACCAAGTTCAGAATCGCTCCTGAATTCTTCGGCCTTAGCAGGGCCCACCACGATAGCCTCAGGGGCGGTTCGGCTGCGGGCAACGCGGATATTCTCAGGAAGGTATTCCAGGGCGAGAAAGGCCCCAGGAGAGATGTGGTGCTCCTGAATTCGGCAGCGGTGCTGCTTGCAGGAGACAAGGCGGGCAACCTCAAGGAAGGGATCGAGCTGGCGCGGGAAGCGCTGGACAGCGGCAAGGCCCTGGAAAAGATGGAGAGGCTGGCCGCCTTCACTAGACGTTATGTCCACTGACTCGAACGTACTGGACCGGATCGTATCTTCAAAACGCCTGGAGCTGGAGCAGACCAGACGGGCCCATCCATTGCCACAGCTATTCAACCGTATCGCCGGCCAGACCAAGCCTCTCGACTTCGCTGTTGCGCTCAGGGGCCAGAAAGTCCGCCTCATCGCTGAGGTGAAGAAGGCGTCGCCCTCAAAAGGGCTGCTCTGCCCGCTATTCGACCCGTTGTCTCTGGCCGGGACGTACGCTGAAAACGGCGCCGCTGCTATCTCCGTTCTTACCGAATCTCAGCACTTCCTGGGCAGCACGGAGCACCTCACCGCCATCCGTCAGGCCCAGACGCAGGGCAAGATGCGCAAGGTCCCTTTGCTGCGCAAAGACTTTCTGTTCGACCCATACCAGATCTACGAATCGCGCGCCATCGGGGCCGATGCCCTGCTGCTTATCGTGGCTGTCCTTGGCGACACGGAACTGCGGGAACTCCTGCAACTCAGCCGCCAACTCGGAATGCGTTGTCTCGTCGAAGTCCACAACGAAGATGAGGTGGAAAGGGCTGTCTCCTCCGGTGCGGGCATTATCGGCATCAACAACCGTGACCTCAAGACCTTCGTTGTCGACATCGCCACCACCGAGCGGCTGCGCCCCCTCATTCTGGGGGATCGCATCGTGGTCAGCGAGAGCGGCATCGAGACTCGCGCAGACATGGACAGGCTGCGCCGCTGCAAGGTACATGCAGCCCTGGTCGGAGAGGCGTTGGTGACAGCTTCGGACGTTGCAGCGAAGGTCAGGGAACTGGCATGACCAGGGTCAAGATCTGCGGCATCACACGGATAGAACATGCGCTGGCAGCCGCGGAGGCAGGCGCGGATTTCCTGGGACTGGTCATGGCACCCAGCCCCCGCCGGATCGCACCGGAGGAATCCCTCGAAATAGCTGCCGCAGTCAGGGCTGCAAGGCCACAACGCTGCCCGGCGCTGGTGGGCGTGTTCGTCAACACGCCTTCGGAAGAAGTGAACCGGATAGCGCTCGAATGCGCCCTGGACTACGTGCAACTCAGCGGCGACGAGACGTGGGAATACTGTGCTGCGATGGCGAGGCCGGTGATCAAGGCTACCCACGTGGGGCAGCGGCAGACCACCGGCGACCTCGAAGCCGAGCTCCGGCGGGGGAAGAAGGCAAACGTGGTCTGCATGCTGGATACCAGGCTGCCGGCAAAGTATGGCGGAGGCGGGCAGAGCTTCAACTGGCGGATAGCGCAGGGCCTGTCCTCCCGATTCGACTTCTTCCTGGCGGGGGGCCTGAGTCCCGACAACGTGGCGGAGGCGATCTCCCTGGTCAAGCCCTGGGCGGTGGACGTGTCCAGCGGGGTGGAAACTGCGGGGATAAAGGACGTCGTAAAGATACGGGCGTTCATAGAGGCGGCGAAATCGGTGGCTTGACCCCGGTCGGCAGACCCATGATCCGTGGATTCCCACCCACGGCTAAAGCCGTGGGCATAGCATCGCAGTCCGCCACAGGCCGATGCCCCAGGCTTCCAGCCTGGGGTACAGGGAGAACCTCTTGGATAAAGGCAATCCGATTATCGAACACCTTTGAGCTGTGCGAAGAATCCACAGATGGCAGACTCGCTGCGATTGACCCCTCAAAACATTTTGTGATAAACTTCTGTTGTCAGGCACTCGTCCCTGTAGCTCAGCTGGATAGAGCAACTGCCTTCTAAGCAGTGGGTCGGGAGTTCGAGTCTCCCCAGGGACGCCACAAAGCTCGCCCGGGCACCGGCTCTTCCAACATACGCACAAAGTACCAATAAGTTGCAGCCCTCCCCGACCAGACCGGATATGCTGTCAGCATGAGGAGACCGGGTTGACCACTCTCTCTGACGGGCCGACAGCTTACCGTATCGTGGCCAGGGCCGAGGGGAAGAGCCCCCAGTACCTCCAGTGGGTGGACTTCCCGCGTCGGTTGCTTCAGCAGCTTCCTTGGGGAGAGCCGCGATCTCGCTCGGATCACCGCCGACGACCTGAGGCGCTTCATCATTGCGCTGCAGGATAGCCACGAGTACCGTGCACACCTCTTCAACAAACCTCGGAAAGAGAAACTTTCTGCCCAAACTGCGCAGAGATGCCTGTTGGCCACGAGGAGTCTGCGCAACTTGTTCGCCAGTCGAAAGCTCATGCAGCAAGACGAGTTGACACCCAGCGTCACGCAGGCGATAATGAGCGGCACGGCAATGACAATCAATGGACATGGCCTTGACAGCAGCCAGGGAGGACAAACATGGGGCCGTTTTCTCTGCTTTTCGCACCCGGTACAATTGGCGGCATGGAACTCAAGAATCGGATAGTCATGCCGTCGATGGGGAACCGCCTCGGCTTCGGGGAGGGATACGCAACCGACCAGATGGTCGATTACTATGTGGCACGGGCGCGCGGGGGCGTGGGGTTCATCATCAGCCAGGTCGTCAACGTCTCAAGAGACTCGCGCATCCCCGGCCGTCCTTCGATAGATGATGACAAGTTCATTCCCAAACTGAGAGTCCTTGCCGGCGCCGTCCACCGGCACGGCGCGAAGATCGCCCTGCAATTGGCCCGGCCCGGAGCAGCACTGACTCATGAGAAGGGGCTTGTTCGGCCCCGTTTCCTGGCGCCGTCCTTGCTCCCGTTTCAGGGCCACTCCCAGGCGGTCCTGGAGATGTCCGTGGCGGACGTTTCCTCTGTCGTCGAAGACTACGCTGACGCCGCCAGGAGAACACGGGAGGCGGGTTTCGACGCCGTCGAGTTCCATGCCTGCCACGGAGACGCCTGCATGCTCTGGTCGTTCCTGTCGCCGCTGGCCAACCGGAGAAGCGATGCCTATGGAGGCAGTGTGGAGAGGCGGGCGCGTATCCTCTGCGACGTGGTTGCCCGGACCAAGCAGAAGGCCGGCCGTGATTTCCCGGTTATCGTCAGGATCAACGGCTGGGACGGACTGGAAGGCGGCATCGTCATAGAAGATGCCATGAGGACGGCGGCCCTGGTCGAGGAGGCCGGCGCCGATGCCATCAGCGTCTCCCAAGGCGTCCATGGCTGGACTGACTGGCTGATCATGCCTCTTCACCTGCATGCCCTTGGGAGCATGGTGCCTCTTGCTTCGGCCATGAAGAAGGCGGTGAAGATTCCGGTGATTGCCGCTGGCAGAATAGACCCTGAGCTCGGGGAAAGCGTGCTCAAAGAGGGCAAGGCCGATTTCATTTCTATGGCAAGGCCGCTTCTGGCAGACCCTGAGCTGCCCAACAAAGTGAGGGAAGGCCGCTCTTCTGAGATAAGGGCCTGCATCTGGTGCAACAACTGTCTGCTCACTGCGGGGCCGCTGGCCGCCTGGCGACGCTCCTGCACCGTCAATCCAGCTCTGCTGCGGGAAAGGGAGTTCGATTTGAAGCCGGCGCCTGTGCCGAAGAAGGTGATGGTCATCGGCGGCGGCATCGCAGGCATGGAGGCGGCGCGCGTGCTGGCGGAGAGAGGACACCACGTATCGCTATTCGAACGCAGCGACAGGCTGGGCGGCCAGTTGGCCATCGCCGCGCAGCAGGAGTCCAAGGAGCATTTCCAGGGTTTCATCGATTACCTGTCGCGAGGCATGAACAAGGCAGGGGTGAAGGCGCATCTGGGGCAGGAAGCCACGGTGGAGACGGTCAAGAAAGAGAACCCGGACATTGTCGTGATCGCCGCCGGCGCTATTCCCAGCATCCCTCCCGTGCCGGGAGCGAACGGCGCCAACGTAGTCCAGGCTAATGACGTAATCCTGGGAACAGCGAAGGTCGGGGATGAGGTCGTGGTCATTGGAGGGCGCTCAATAGGCATGGAGACGGCAGTCATGCTGACCAAGCAAGGGAAAAGGGTCTCGCTAGTGACCAGGCGGCATCTGGGCCGGGACATGGAAGCCACCCTGTACCTGGCCTTGGCCAGCGAGCTCAGGCAAGCCCGCGTGCCCGTCTACGAGGATTCCCCGGTCTCTGAAATCAAGCCCGGTGGCGTCTACTTCTATCACAACGGGTACGCCACGTTCCTAAAGGCCGATACGGTCGTACTCGCCGTAGGCGTAACACCCCAGAACGAGCTGGTTGACCAGCTAAAGCGGGCGCTCCCGGATATCCAAGTCTATATTATCGGCGATTGCATGGAGCCCCGCAACGCGATGGCTGCGACCAGCGAAGCCGCTGAAGTGGCCCGGCAAATCTAGTGCCCTGCTAC
>JAUSJJ010000130.1 GCA_030647705.1 Dehalococcoidia bacterium | reverse complement strand
GTGCCGGGCAGGGTGGTGGGTGAAGACGTGAGGCCACACCTCGATCTGGAGCACGGGAGATTGCCTGACCCTCTCAATGAAGTCGTCAAGCAACTCCATGAGGAGCAGGAGAAACTCAAGGAGCAGGTGAAGAGGCTGGAAGAGACTAGCTCTCCACTGGTCATCATAAGCGATCGACAAATCAACAATATCTTCAGCAAAGGGGCAGGTATATAACTGTGAGGTTTGAAACAGAGGCCATTCATTCAGTACGGGAGGACGACCCCGCATACGGCGCTCTGGTGGCGCCGATCTATCAGACATCGACCTTCGTATTCGAGGACATCGGCAAGACCAGAGGCTACGATTATTCTCGGACCGCCAACCCCACCAGAAAGATGCTCGAAGAGACCATCGCCCGACTCGAGGGCGGCAAAGCCGGGTTTGCCTTCGCCACCGGCATGGCTGCGGAAAGCACCATCATCCACCTGCTCAAGGCAGGCGACCACGTCATTTCCGGCGACGACGTATACGGCGGAACGTACAGGCTGTTCGCCAACGTGATGACGGAACTGGGGGTACAGTTCACCTTCCTCCGCATGAACGACCGAAAGGCCATCGAGGCTGCCGTCAGGCCGAACACCAGAATGGTCTGGATAGAGACCCCCTCCAATCCGCTGCTGAACATCGTCGACCTGGAAATGGTCGTCGGTGTCGCCAGGAAGCACAAGCTGCTCACAGTGCAGGACAACACTTTCGCCAGCCCCTGCTTCCTTCGACCCATAGATTTCGGCGTCGATATTGTGGTACACTCCACGACCAAGTATCTGAACGGGCACTGCGATGTGGTGGGTGGCGCCGCGGTGACCACTACCGACGAGCTTACCCAGCGCGTCCAGTTCCTCACCAATGCTATGGGCGCCTGCGCGTCTCCTTTCGATTGCTGGCTGGTGCTTCGCGGCATCAGGACTCTGCCACTCAGGATGAAGCAGCACGAGAAGAACGCCTTCGCCGTGGCCAACTATCTGGCCGCGCACCCGCGAGTGAAGAGAGTGTTCTTCCCGGGCCTGGAGAAGCATCCCGGCCACGACATCGCTGCCAGGCAAATGAAGGGGTTCGGCGGCATGGTATCTTTTGAAGTCAAGGGCCGGCCCAAGGCGGTGAACGCAGTGTTGAAAGGGGTGAAGATATTCTCGCTGGCCGAATCTCTCGGCGGCTTTCACTCTCTGATTGAGCATCCGGCTACCATGAGCCACGCCTCCATGCCGGCCGAGGTGAGACAGCAGGTGGGCATCTCCGACAACCTGATCAGGCTCTCCATTGGCCTGGAGAATGCGGATGACCTCACTGAGGACCTGGGGCAAGCGCTGGGTTCATAGCGTCCGGCGTCGGGATTTCCCCGCTTGCCGATTTCATGGTCGTTCTCAGCGGAGAGAGCCATTTTGAAGCACTCCGGCAGGGGAAAGCGCATGGGACCATGATTCGTGGATTCGTACCCACGGCTGAAGCCGTGGGTATGGTATCGCAGTATCTATGCCCCAGGCTTCCAGCCTGGGGTACGGGAAAGACCTCTTGGGTGAATGCTATCCGACTATCGAATACCTTGAGTTGTGCAAAGAATCCACGGATTACGGTGGGATCGCCTCTCTTGACACGTTCTGGCATTTATGATAATGTTGCTCTAATTAGTTAACTTTGGCCTGAATCATGTGGCAGGACTCAGGCCGAGGAATTGGCCGCCGTTCTTGCGGCAACGGAATAAACACTGCAAGGAGGAACAGAAAATGGCAGAGACGGCACCGCGTGTGGAGAAACTTCGCTACAAGACGATCGAGATACCGAAGATCACCCGTGGCATAGCGAAGGACAGTACGGAACTCATCGGAAACACTCCATTGGTCAGACTGAACCGGGTGACCGCAGGCGCCCTGGCCGAGGTGGCGGCCAAGCTGGAGTCTTTCAACCCCATCGGCAGCGTCAAGGACCGGATCGGCGTTGCCATGATTGTGGATGCCGAGGAAAAGGGCCTCATCAAGAAGGATACCGTTATCGTTGAACCGACCAGCGGAAACACCGGCATTGCCCTGGCCTTCGTCTGCGCCGCGAGGGGGTACAAGCTTCTCCTGACCATGCCGGATACTATGTCCCTGGAACGAAGGCAGTTGCTCGAAGTATTCGGCGCTGAACTGGTGCTCACGCCCGGCAGCGAGGGTATGCCCGGCGCGGTGAGACGGGCCGAGGAACTGGCCGCAAAGAACCCGAACTATTACATGCCGCAGCAGTTCAAGAACCCATCCAACCCTGAGATACACCGTTTGACCACCGCCGAAGAGATCTGGAGGGACACAGCAGGCAAAGTGGACTTCCTGGTCTCCGGTGTCGGTACCGGCGGCACCATCACCGGCGTGGCCGAAGCGATCAAGGCGAGAAAACCGAGCTTCAAGGCGGTTGCCGTCGAGCCGGTGGCCTCTCCGGTCCTTTCCGGCGGCAAACCGGGCCCGCACAAGATCCAGGGCATCGGCGCAGGTTTCGTGCCGGCGGTGTTGAGGCAGGACTTGGTTGACGAAATCATTCAGGTTAGCAACGATGATGCTGGGATCATGGCCAGGAGACTGGCCAAAGAGGAAGGAATCCTGGCCGGAATCTCTTCCGGAGCAGCCACCTGGGCGGCCGTGGAGCTGGCGAAGCGGCCCGCCAACAAGGGCAAGCTCATCGTCGTAGTCCTTCCGGACACCGGCGAACGCTATCTGTCCACCTGGCTGTTCCAGCAGCCCACGCCACCTGCGCCTGGCATCTAGCTCGAAATAGCACTGGCGCATCGACTGTTCAGGGAGGAGGTTCCGCGGAATCTCCTCCCTTTTCTTGTGCAACCTGTTCACAATAACGGAGCCTCCGGGGGCTTCGGTGCTCCTGACGTGCCGGATAGACCCTCGTCTTCAGTGGCTGATGGCGGGGCAGACCGGAAGACCCGTTTGCCGGTACTCTCTTGGCAACCCTTCGCGACAAAGGTATAATCAGGGAATAGGGGCGATTCCGGCAAACTCGGGCGCCCACGGAGGAGGCTCAGCATTGGAGGGTACACTGGCCGACCCGCTCGACGAGCTGGCTGGCCTATACGGCATCGATACTGCCTACCACGATGTCGAATGCCGTCTGCATCGAGCTTCCGAGCAAGCCCTGCTGGCGGTGCTGCGGGCCATGGGCGCTCCGGTCAATGGCCCGCTGGACGCAGCGGCTGCCATTCGTGAGCGACGTATGGCGCTCTGGGAGCGTCCGCTGGCGCCCGTGTGCGTCTCCTGGGATGGCTACCCTCCTTCGCTCCAGGTGCGCCTGCCCGCCAGCAGCGACGGGGGGAGCCTGCATGGCAGCCTCGTTCTGGAAAACGGGGAACAACGCACCCTTAACTGGCGGATTGCCGACCTGACTGTGGTTGCGTCCGATGAAATCGAAGGCACTCGGTACCTGGCCAAACAGCTCCCCCTGCCGGCGCCGCTTCCGCTGGGCTACCACAGACTTATCCTGGATAGCTCGCCTGCGGCGGGCGGGCCGGTGGAGAGCCTGGTTCTGGCAGCGCCCCGCAAGGGCTACCTCCCTTGCGAAGGATCCGAGGCACGGATGTGGGGAGCGTTTCTTCCGCTATACTCGCTCTACACCCGGAGAAGCTGGGGCGCCGGTGACTTCTCTGACCTGGAAGCCATGTCGGAATGGATCGCGGGACTGGGCGGGAAGGTAGTGGCCACCCTGCCGCTCCTCGCTGCGTTCCTGGACGAGCCATTCGAACCGAGCCCGTATGCGCCGGCGAGCCGGCTGTTCTGGAACGAGATGTACCTGGACGCGACGAGAGCCCCTGAACTCGCGAATTGTCCGCAGGCGCAGGCGTTATTGGCCTCGCCCGGCTTCCAGACGGAAATCGAAACGCTGCGCAAGTCGCCGCACGTTGACTATCGACGGCAGATGGCGCTGAAGCGCCAGGTCCTTGAAGCGTTGGCCCGTTGCTGCTACAGCGGCGCTTCCGGCCGGCTGGCAGACCTCCATCGTTTCTTGAGGGAGCATCCCCAGATGGAGGACTATGCTGGTTTCCGCGCGGCATGCGAGGAACAGCATGCTCCCTGGCCGGCGTGGCCTTCGCCGCTCAGGGAAGGCGTTCTGCGGGAAGGCGACTACGACGACGAAGCGAAACGATATCATGCATATGTGCAATGGCTGGCGCACGAGCAGCTTCAGGCCATCTCCCTGAAAGCACGCGAGAAAGGCACAAAGCTGTACTTCGACCTGGCCCTGGGCGCCCATCCTGATAGCTATGATGTGTGGCGCGAACGCGACTCCTTCGCCCTGGGTGTCTCGGCGGGGGCGCCGCCTGACCCCTTTTTCTCTGAAGGGCAAGACTGGGGCTTTCCTCCGCTGCACCCGGAACGTATCCGTGAGCAGGGGTATCGTTACTACATTGCCTGTTTGCGCCACCAGATGAAGTACGCGGGTGTCCTCCGCATCGACCATGTGATGGGGTTTCACAGGCTCTTCTGGGTCCCGCGTGGTCTGAAGGCCACGGATGGCGTCTACGTTCGGTATCGTCCCGAAGAGTTTTACGCCATACTGACGCTGGAATCGAGCCGAAACAAGGTCATGATGGTTGGCGAGGACCTGGGTACCGTGCCCGCGGAGGTCAGGCCGGCCATGGCCGAGCACGGCCTGCATCGCACCTACGTGGTCCAGTTTGCGCTGAGTGCGGATCATGCGCACGCCATCGCACCGATCTCGGAGGATATGGCGGCCGCAGTAGATACCCACGACCTGCCGTCATTTGCCGCTTTCTGGCAAGGGCAGGACATCCAGGAGCGAGTGGCAATGGGCCTTCTGGGAGAAGTTGCAGCCGCTAAGGAGCGGGAGGGCAGGGAGGCCGTCAAAAGAGCGCTGATCGAGTTTCTGCAGCGCCGTCCCCCGGCAATCGGGCCCCCCGATGACATTCAGGGAGTGCTCGGAGGCCTCCTTTCGTTTCTTGGCGCCAGTTCAGCACACATCGTGCTGGTCAACCTGGAGGACCTGTGGCTCGAGACAGGGCGGCAGAACATGCCCGGCACTCACGGGGACAAGTATCTCAACTGGCGGAGGAAAGCCCGGTACCCGTTCGAGACCTTTTCACAAATGCTCCCGGTGGTGGACATCCTGCGCAGGGTTAACTTTCAGCGGAAAAGGGACTCAGCATGAGCGAACGCCACATCAGCGAGGTCCCAGGTGCAATGAGTTACGACGTCACTCTGCTCACTGAGGACGACCTCTTCTTATTCAACGAGGGCACGCATTACCGCCTGTATCACAAGCTGGGCGCACATCCGTTCACGGCAAACGGGGTCGAGGGGACCTATTTCGCGGTCTGGGCGCCCAACGCCGCCCATGTATTCGTGATGGGCGATTTCAACGGGTGGGATAAGACTCGTCTTCCGTTGCAGGCACGCGGCCAGTCCGGAATCTGGGAAGGCTTCGTGCCCGGCGTCAAGAAAGGCGCCGTCTACAAATACCACATTGTTTCAAGGCATGCGCGCTACAAAGTGGACAAAGCAGACCCCCTCGCCTTCCACAGCGAGGTCGCGCCCAAGACTGCATCCGTCGTCTGTGACCTGGAATACTCCTGGGGCGATCAAGCCTGGATGCAAGAGCGGCGCCGGCACAACAGCCACGGCGCACCCGTTTCCATCTACGAGGTGCACCTGGGCTCGTGGATGCAGGCGCAGAGCCCGAGGCCTCGCCATCTGACCTACAGGGAACTCGCCTCCAGGCTCTCTGATTATGTCAAGCGTATGGGCTTCACTCACGTCGAGTTTATGCCTGTCATGGAGCACCCATTCTATGGCTCCTGGGGCTACCAGGTCACCGGATACTTCGCGCCTACCAGCCGCTACGGGACGCCCCAGGATTTCATGTATCTCATCGACTGTCTGCATCAGAACGGCATTGGAGTGATACTCGACTGGGTCCCTTCCCATTTTGCCACCGACGAGCACGGTCTCGCCTTCTTCGACGGCACTCATCTGTATGAGCACGCCGATTCCAGGAAGGGTTTCCATCCCGACTGGGGCAGCTACATCTTCAACTACGGCCGCCACGAGGTGCAGAGCTTCCTGCTGAGCAATGCGGTCTTCTGGCTGGACCAGTACCATGTTGATGGCCTGCGGGTAGATGCAGTGGCATCCATGCTTTACCTCGACTACTCCAGGAAGCACGGGGATTGGATCCCGAATCCATACGGCGGTCGTGAAAACCTGGAGGCCATCTCCTTCTTGCGGCGGTTCAACGAAGAGATATACAGGAGCTTCCCCGACACGCAGACCATTGCGGAAGAGTCCACAGCCTGGCCCATGGTGTCCCGTCCGACCTACGTGGGTGGCCTGGGCTTTGGCATGAAGTGGGACATGGGCTGGATGCACGACATGCTGCAGTACATGAAGAAAGACCCCATATTCAGGAAGTTCCACCAGAACAACCTGACATTCCGCCTCGTCTATGCCTTCAACGAGAATTTCGTTTTGCCGCTTTCCCATGACGAGGTGGTCCAGGGAAAGGGGTCGCTCCTCAGACAGATGCCCGGAGATGACTGGCAGAGGTTCGCCAACCTGCGCCTTCTGTTCGGATACATGGTTGGGCAGCCAGGTAAGAAGCTGTTGTTCATGGGTGGTGAGTTCGGGCAGTGGAACGAATGGTACCATGAGACGAGCCTGGACTGGCGCCTAGTTGAACATGCCCCCCATTCCGGAGTCCAGAAGTTCGTCCAGGACGTGCTCCACCTCTATCGCTCCGAGCCGGCCCTTCACGAGCTGGACTTCGATGCGCCCGGTTTCGAGTGGGTCGATTATGGCGACTATGAGGGCAGCGTGGTCAGCTTCCTACGCAGAGGACGGTCAACTTCAGACGTGTTTCTGGTCGTGGCCAACTTCACCCCTGTGCCTCGCTACGGGTACCGGGTTGGCGTTCCCCGTGGGGGCCAGTGGAGAGAGATGATAAACAGCAATGCCGGGGAGTATGGAGGCGCCGGGCATGGCAACCTGGGCTCGGTCGAAGCGTCCCCTGGCACTTGCTACGGACGCCCCCACGGCCTCACCCTGACCCTGCCTCCGCTGTCTATCCTGTTCTTCAAGAACGTTCAGTAGCGCGTCAGGGTTACGCCGCCTGCGCCGGCCCCCACGAAGCGAAGGAGAGGCTTTCATGGATCGTTGCATCTGCATCCACGGGCATTTCTATCAGCCGCCACGTGAGAATGCCTGGCTGGAGTCCATCGAGCGCCAGGACTCGGCCCATCCATATCACGATTGGAACGAGCGCATCACGGCGGAGTGTTACGCCCCGAATTCGGCTTCTCGCATCCTGGACGACAAACGCCGCATCGAACACATTTTCAGCAACTACTCCAAGATGAGCTTCAACTTCGGGCCTACTTTGCTGGCGTGGATGGAGCGCCAGTCTCCGGAGGTCCACCAGGCCATTCTGGAATCAGATCGGGAGAGTGTGCGCAACTTCTCGGGGCACGGCTCGGCGATAGCTCAGGCCTACAACCACCTTATCATGCCGCTGGCCAACACCAGGGACAGGTACACGCAGGTGTTGTGGGGACAGCAAGACTTCAGACATCGCTTTGGCCGCAGCCCGGAGGGCATGTGGCTGCCCGAGACGGCAGTGGACCTGGAGACGTTGGATATCATGGCAGAGCTGGGCATCAAGTACACCATCCTGGCGTCGCGGCAGGCCAAGAGGGTGCGTCAGCAGGGAACCAAGACATGGCGTGACCTCAGCGAGGGCAAGATAGATCCCAGCACACCCTATCTGCTTCGCCTGTCTTCAGGCCGCACAATCGCCCTCTTTTTCTACCACGACGCCATAGCTCATGCCGTCGCATTCGAAGGGCTGCTGAGCGACGGCGAGAAGTTCTACCAGCGCCTCCTGGGCGCCTTTGGCGCTTCGGACGGCCCGCAACTCGTCCATATCGCCACCGACGGCGAGACCTACGGCCACCACCATCGTTTTGGTGACATGGCCCTGGCCTACGCCATCCGCCGCATAGAGTCGGGCAAGGAGGCGCGTCTCACCAACTACGGAGAGTACCTGGAGCAGTATCCTCCGACGCAGGAGGTTGAGATATGGGAGAACACCTCGTGGAGCTGCGCTCACGGCGTTGAGCGATGGCGCAGCAACTGCGGCTGCCAGACAGGCGCGCATCGCGAGTGGAATCAGTCCTGGCGGACACCGTTGAGAAGATCTGTCGATTGGCTCAGGGATAACATCGCCCCCAGGTTCGAGCAGATGGCTCGGCAGTTCCTGAAAGACCCCTGGGCCGCCAGGGACGACTACATCGAAGTCATACTTGACCGGTCTCAGCCCAATCTGGAGGCGTTTCTGGGGCGGCATGCCGTGGGCACTCTCGACGAACGGGACAAAGTGACGGCTCTTAAGCTCCTCGAGCTCCAGCGGCACGCAATGCTCATGTTCACCAGCGATGGGTGGTTCTTCGACGACATTTCAGGCATCGAAACGGTGCAGATGATCCAGTATGCGGGCAGGGCCGTGCAGCTTTCCCAGGAGCTATTCGGCGCCAGCATAGAGCCCAGGTTTCTGGCCATACTGGAGGGGGCCAGGAGCAACGTCGCAGAACAAGGCAACGGACGGGGCATCTACGATAAGGCTATCAGGCCGGCGATGGTGGACCTGCGGAGGGTAGCTGCACATTACGCTCTGAGTTCCCTGTTCAGGGAGTACCCGCCGCAGGCCAGGGTCCACAGCTACCAGGCAGACCGCGATGACTACCGCGTCTCCGAGTCCGGGGCCACCAGACTCGCGCTGGGCAAAGTCAGAATCGTCTCCGGGGTGACACTGGAGTCGGCCACCATGAGCTTTGCCGTAGTCCATCTGGGGGACCACAACCTTCACGCCGGTGTTCAAGAATACAAGGATGAAGGCGGATACCAGGCCACGGTCAGAGACCTATCCCGGGCCTTCCAGGCAGGAGACCTTCCCCGCATGATGCGCCTCCTGGACAGTGACTTCGCGCCGCCCACTTATTCGCTCAAGTCACTGTTTCGGGATGAACAGCGACTTATCCTGGACCGGATCCTGGAGTCTACTCTGGCGGAGATCGAGACCGAATACCGACAGCTCTACGAACGTAACTACAACCTGATGCGATTCCTCGTGGAACTGGGGAACCCGCTACCCAATGCTTTCCACTACGCTGTGGAGCTCGTCCTGAACGCCGACCTGCGGAGAGCGCTGGGCCGGGAGCCTCTGTCCTCAGCCCCCGTCAAGGCGCTGCTGGACCAGGCCGAGATGTGGGCCATTCACCTGGACAAGGAAGAACTGGGGCTCAAGCTGGCCCAGACTCTGGAGAAGCTGATGCACAGGTTCGTGTCCGAGCCCGCCAATACAGCCAACCTGCGGGACATGGAAGATGCGGTTTCTCTGGCGGCGCCAGGCCGCTTCGATGTTAACCTGTGGAAAGTGCAGAACATCTACTATCGCATGCTGAAAGACGTTTACCCTGCCTTCCTGCAGAGGGGCAAGGCGGGAGACGCAGGGGCGCAGGATTGGATCGCCCGTTTCTCTTCGCTCGGAGAGCGCTTCTCCGTCAAAGTGCCGTAGGCACTCATGGGGCAGGCGCCGGGCTGAGGTTAGTAGGGCAGGTTCAACACAACGGCCAGCACCGCGAGGCCGTTGTACAGAGCGTGCGCCGTCATGGGGAGCCAGAGCGACCTCGTCCTGGCGTATAGCGCCGCCAGCAGCAAGCCCAAGAGGAATATGGGGATCAACGCGCCGAGCGAAGCGTGTGCGGCCGCGAAAAGCGCCGCGCTGATGATGGCGCCCCCCCAGAAACCAAACCTCCGGCTCAATCCACTGAAGACAAAGCCTCTGAAGAAGGTCTCCTCGGCAAACGGTGCAACCACAACCGCCAGCAATGCAAAGAGAGCCACGCTGGATTGCGTCTTGAAGAGGTTCGGAGGAATGGTAGGCCCTGGGTCGAGGGCGTTCAGTCGTAGCGCGGTGACCACCGCCCCGTAGACGCCGCTGACCACGATCATGGCGACCACGGTGATGGCCGTCCACTTGATCGCGCTGGCGGCGGCGGCAGGAACCCGGAACCCCAGACTGCCCCATCCGGAGTGGTACTTGAGTACTGTGAAACGCCAGGCCACGACAAACATGATCAATTCACCGATCTGCAGGGCGGCAAAGAACAGGCCATCGTTGGCGCCGGTGCTGTCGCCGCGCAGAGCCATCACCAGCACGAGCACGAGGCCAAGTGCTGTCGCAGCGCCGAGTTCCAGGGCAACCAACAGCAACACGCCTTTGACAACGTCGCCGGGAGTCCACGGCGCCCCTGCCACGCCGGTTACGGAGGGAGTAGCGCCCTGCTTGGAACCCACCGCTGTTTCGGGGCCGATGAGGTCGTCGTAAAGGGCCCGTTTTTCGGCATCGCTGAGGATTTCGTAGGCCCTGGTTGCCTCTTTGAACCTGTTGTCCGCGTCCAGTGTCTTGTTCGGACCAAGCTGGTATTCAAGCGCCAGCCTTTCGTACGCTGCCCTTATCTCATCCGCCGTAGCGTCTCTCCTCACTTCAAGCAGCCGGTAGAAATCTTGAGTCCCCATGCTCATCGTTTGCTCTCCTCCCGACTTCCTGATTATAGTGCACGCCCCACACCGACACAAGTGACGGGTGCTGCCCCTTGCAGGCCCGCCTCAACCTGCGTTCCACTGTGGCCCGTGTTGAACTGGCTTGGCGAATCGAGGGCGGCATCAGGCGGGTTACCTGCGCGATGAGGCCGTTACCCTGTCAACCCCCGTTTCAGTTCCAATTTCCAGGATGCGCGCAAACTCGCCGGCGCAGGTATTTACGCCGGCCAGACTTAGTGCTATAATCAACAACCGGTGAAAAACGCAGGCAACGCGTTTCGTCTAAAACAAAGAACAAATTACGCCGTTTCTGAGCAGTTTGTCGCTGGATATGCAAGCAGTTGTTCTGGAGAACAGAAGGGAGTTTCCGCTACACTTCATGCTCGCATCGTGTCTTGGCAGGCGCGGCAGAAGAGCGTTAGGTTGAGGCTCAAGCCTGGTGCAAATGGCGGATGAGCCTAAGGGACGATATTGATGAGATGGAGGCAGGGAACCGAAGGAAATGGCTAAGGCAAACCTGGAACTGAAGGGGCGCAGAGAAGCGATGTTGGCGGCAGACCCCGAAAACGTGTCCGACTCGTTGGAGTGTAAGCATCACTGGATGATAGAAAGCCCCAACGGGGTGGAGAGTCGGGGCATATGCAAGGCGTGCGGAGCCAGAAAAGCGTTCTCTAATTCCTGGCAGTATTCCTCCTGGGCTCGTGGAGAGATAATCTCGCCCAGGGTCAGCGAGTTAGAGGAACTGTATAGCTGTTCCGAAGATGAGTCCGCACAAGTGGCCGCTTTGACCGGCCCTATCTAGACCACCGAAACACAAAGAAATGCCGCGGGCGGCGGCGTTTCTTTGTCCTCTCGTCAGACTGAACCCTCGTTTCCTCATATCGATAAGCCCCTCAGAGCAGACCCGTACACTGAAACAGTTACTTCCCTTTCCACTTGGGCTTTCTCTTCTCGACGAAGGCCATGGCGCCCTCTTTCGCATCCTCGCTGCCCGCCAGGTCGGGACCGATATCGAGACGATAGGCCACGGGCAGAGGGACGTCCAGCCCCTTGTAAGCGAGCTCCTTGATCTTCCTCAGCGATAGCGGGGCGCAGTCCATGATGCGGTAGGCCATTCGCTCTGCCGCTGGCATCAGGTCAGCCCTGGGGACCACCTGATTCACCAGGCCAATGCGATGGGCTTCCCTGGCGTCTACCAGGTCTCCGGTAAAGAGCATCTCCAGCGCCATGCCCATGGGCACCAGGCGTGTCAGCCTGACCACTCCACCGCCCCCGGGATAGAGGCCTCTCTTGGCCTCCGAAAGCCCCATCTGGGCGTTCTCAGCCGCGATACGGATATCGCAGGCCAGCGCTATCTCCAGGCCGCCGCCTATGGCGTAGCCATTGATGGCGGCTATCATAGGCTTCCACACCTCGAGGGTGTTGTGAAGCAAGCTGGGAAACGGCGGTCGTTGCGCATAAGGCGCCTTGCCCTCGGAGAACGCCTGGGCGCTTTCCTTCAAGTCCCTGCCGGCGCAGAACGCCCTGTCTCCGGCGCCGGTGAGTATGGCCACGCGCAAGGTGTCGTCGTTGGAGAAACGGAGCAACGCCTCCGAAAGCGCCGGGCGCATCTCCATATTCAGGGAATTCATCGCCTGTGGACGGTTAAGTGTGATGTAGGCGATGCCGTCTTTTGCTTCGAAGAGTACAGTGGGCACAGGAACCTCCTGATGCAGGATCGAGGTGCGGTGCTCTAAAGCAGCGCCGTTACACCTTCAAAATATGTACGTTGGCCCCGCCAAGGCCCGTGTTCTGACACATGCCCACCCTGGCATTGGGCACCTGCCTCCGCCCTGCCTCCCCCCTGAGCTGCCAGACTATCTCAGCGATCTGGGCCAGTCCCGTAGCGCCGATGGGATGCCCCCGGCTGAGCAGGCCGCCATCGGTATTCACCGGGATTTCTCCTCCGATGTCCGTCCTACCTTCCTCCACCCAACGTCCGCCCTCGCCCTTCGGGCAAAAGCCGCAGGCCTCCAGCCGGATGATCTCGGCGCTGGCGAAGCAGTCGTGGAGTTGGACCACATCAACGTCCTTCGGGCCGATGCCCGAGCGCTGGTAGGCCTC
>JAUSJJ010000129.1 GCA_030647705.1 Dehalococcoidia bacterium | reverse complement strand
GGGCAAGCTCACCGCCAGGGAACGCATAGAGATGCTTTTCGACAAGGGCGCCTTCGTCGAACTGGATATGTTCGCTCAACACGATTGCCACGACTTCGATATGCAGCAGAAGCGGCCGCTGGGGGACGGCGTAGTCGGCGGCTGGGGCAAGGTGAACGGCAGGACGGTCTACGCCTACGCCCAGGACTTCACGCAGCTCGGGGGCACTGTCGGCTTCGCCCACGCCAAGAAGGTGTGCAACGTCATCCAGCTTGCGCGTGAGACCCGGTCGCCTATCGTGGCGTTGCTGGACTCAGGTGGCGCCCGGATCCAGGAAGGCAGCGGCGCCTACAGCCAGATCTTCTACGAGAACATAGTCACCTCCGGCGTAGTCCCGCAGATATCGGCGGTCATGGGGAACTGTGCGGGCGGAGGCGTCTACTCGCCGGCGCTCACCGACTTCGTGTTCATGGTAGACAAGACCAGCCAGATGTTCATCACCGGGCCGCTCGTCATCAAAGAGGCAACGGGTGAAGAGATAACGATGCAGGAGTTGGGCGGCGCCAAACCACACAGCCAGGTCTCCGGCGTGTGCGACTTTGTCTCTGCCACCGATCAGGACTGCATCCAGTCGATAAGGAAGCTGCTGGGCTTCCTGCCCTCCAGCTATGCGGAGAAGCCTCCGTCCATCAGCAACGACGACGACCCCGAGCGCCGTGACGATGACTTGGCCAGAGTGTTGCCGCAGAACCGCAGGACGCCTTTCGACATGCGCAAGGTGATATCGAGTATCGTGGACAACGGCGATTTCCTGGAGGTCAAGGCGGGGTTCGCCCGCAACATGCTGACCGGTTTCGCCAGGCTCAACGGACAACCTGTGGGCATTGTGGCCAACCAGCCCATGGTGCTGGCGGGATGCCTGGAGACCAATTCCTCCGACAAGGCGGCCAAGTTCTACCGGACGTGCGATTGCTACAACATCCCCATCATCTGCCTCGTCGACGTGCCCGGCTACCTGCCCGGAGTGGCCGAGGAGCACAAGGGCATCATCAGGCACGGCGCCAAGATGCTCTACGGCTTCACCGAGGCCACCGTTCCCAAGATAACCTGCGTGGTCAGGAAGGCGTACGGGGGGGCATATTCGGCAATGGGTTCCAAGGCTATGGGATCGGACATGGTCTTCGCCTGGCCCTCGGCGGAGGTGGCTATCATGGGCCCGGAAGCAGCCGTCAGCGTCCTTTACCGCAAGGAGATCGAGTCGGCGGAGGACAAGGCGAAGCTGAGGCGGGAGAAGGCCGATGAGTACCGTGAGAAGTTCACCACGCCGTATTACGGAGCGTCCAGGCAGATCATCGACATCGTCATCAGGCCGGAAGAGACCAGGCCGATTCTGATCAAGGCCCTGGAAGCGTTGAAAGGCAAGCAGGTTGCCGCGCCCAGCCGCAAGCATGGTAACATCCCTCTGTAGACGCGCCCTCCAAATCCATCATTCCGGCCTCCGAGCCGGAATCTAGGCGCGGGACTGCCCTGGACAAGTCTAGCGAGGCTATTGGATGAACAAGGTCTTCTCCAGTGTTGACGAGGCCGTTGCCGACGTGTTCGATAGCGCGGTCATCATGTTCGGCGGTTTCGCCGAAGTGGGCGTGCCTACCCATTTGATCGAGGCACTTGCGCGAAAGGGCGCCAGGAATATCACCACCATCGCCAACGAGTGCGGCGTTAGCTTCCAGAGGAAGGCAGTCCACCTTGGCCTGCTTGTGGGCAACCATCAGGTGAAGAAGATGTACGCCTCCTATCCGGTGGCGGCCTCGGCGCAGCAGCAGTCGGCATTTGAACAGCAGTACCGTGCCGGCCAGATCGAGTTCGAGCTGGTGCCGCAGGGTACGCTTGCCGAACGGATTCGCGCCGGCGGCGCAGGCATACCCGCCTTCCTGACGCCTACGGGAGTGGGCACCGTGGTCGAAAAGGGCAAGCAGAAGATGACCATAGACGGCAGAGAATACCTGCTTGAACACGCGCTCAAAGCCGATTTTGCCTTCATCCGTGCATACAGAGCCGATCATGAAGGCAACCTGGTCTACAGGAGGAGCGCCCGGAACTACAACCCGATCATGGCGACCGCCGCAAAGGTCACCATCGCCGAGGTGGAGGAGATCGTATTGACCGGAGAGCTCGACCCCGAAGCCGTTGTCACGCCCGGGATCTTCGTGCATCGGGTGGTGGAGGTGAAGAAGCGATGAAAGAGGGACTTTCGCGCGAGCTAATCGCGCTCAGGATCGCGAAAGAGCTCAGGGATGGATATTATGTCAACTTAGGTATCGGGCTGCCTACTCTGGTCTCCAATTTCTTGCCTCCGGACGTGCATGTAACGCTTCACTCAGAGAATGGCCTGCTGGGGTATGGACGTCAGGCTGAGATCGAAGAGATCGATTATGACCTGATCAACGCCGGGGGCATGTACGTCACTTTGACGCCGGGGGCGTGTTTCTTCCACCACGCCGATTCCTTTGCCATGATCCGGGGTGGCCACATCGATGTCAGCGTGCTTGGCGGCCTGCAGGTCTCAGAGAAAGGCGACCTGGCAAACTGGATGGTCCCCACCAGGGGTGTGGGCAGCGTGGGTGGGGCGATGGACCTGGTCAGCGGGGCCAGGAGAGTCATCATCGCCATGGAGCACACCACAAAGACCGGAGAGCCTCGGATCGTCAAGAAGTGCAGCTACCCGCTGACCGGCAAGGAAGTCGTCCATACGGTGGTCACCAATCTGGCCTTCATAGAGGTGACCAGGGACGGCCTGCTCCTCAAAGAGGTAGCTCAGGGCGTCTCGCCTGAAGAAGTGCAATCAGTCACCGAGCCGCGCCTGCTCATCTCCCCCGACCTCAAAGAGATCGAGCTGTAGACAGTCCGTCCATGCGTAAGACTGCTCTCGATGGGATCAAGGTATTGGACCTTGGGCAGGGAGTGTCAGCCCCCTACTGTGCCAGGGTCCTCGCCGATTTCGGCGCCGATGTGCTCAAAGTTGAGCCTCCTGGAGAGGGCGATGCCTCGCGCAGCTCCGGCCCCTTCCCCGATGACGTCCCCGATATCGAGAAGAGCGCTCTCTACCTGTATCTCAATGCCGGCAAGCAGGGCATAACCCTCAACCCTGAAACGAAGTACGGCCATGACTTGCTG
>JAUSJJ010000121.1 GCA_030647705.1 Dehalococcoidia bacterium | reverse complement strand
ACGCGCCGGGCGTGAGCGCCCTGCTTTTTATCATCGGTCAGCCGCGCGATTTTGTCACGCTGTCGCACGTCGCCGTGATAAACAGTAGTCAGGTAGCTGCCCAGCAGCGTCAAAGCCAGGGCGTGCCCGCCAAACTCTTCCGAGGCACGCTCAAGCTTGTCAGTTGTGCCATTGACGCCCAGGTGCGCCAGATAGGCCGCGCCGGCCTCGGGGGAGAGGTTTCCCAGGTCAATTTCGATGCCCGTGCTGCCTTTGAAATCCTTGAGGTCGTCAACCGTCAGACGAGTGGTGACGATGACCAGTCCGGGGTTCTGCCGCGCCAGCTCCCGCAGCAGCGAGCACAGCCCCCGGTCCTTGATCTCCCCGGGTTTCTCTGTGGGCGGCGTATTCTGCAACGGCTCCAGCCCGTCCAGAATGAGGAGCGTGCGCTGTTTCTTGACCAGCTCTGCCAACCGCCCGCCCTTGTCCCAGGGAGAACCATGCGTGGGGTCGGGGTCGCCAAACCAGGTCAGTGCGGCGGCGATGAATTGGTCGGCGGAAACCTGCCGCCCCTCAGCCGCCCCCTGGCGGTAGAACGACCATACATACACGCTCTCTGCGCCGCGATAGTTGTCACGCGCGAACTGCGAGAGCCACTTGTTCACGAGAGCTGTCTTGCCCACACCACCCCAGGCAACCAGGCTGAGGACGTTAGTATGCGGGTCCTCCCAGGCCCGGTCCAGCGCGGCGAGCTCCTTCCCGCGTCCGAAAAGGTCGGGATGGGTGGAGGGGAGTTTGGCAGTGGAGATTCTGATGCCAAGATAATCTGTCCTGCGCTCGCGTGGCGGAAGTTCGCGCAGTTTGCCCAGCTTCGGCTTTGTGATACTGGGCTGATTCGTGATGCGTCGGTACAGGTCTTCATAGCCGACTGGCGTGTCAATGGAATAGCGTGTCGCGCCCTGCAACGGTGTTGGAATGTGTTCTTTTCTACCCTCTGTGAACAGAACCGGAATGAATCGTGTGTTTTTGGTGTCGGCGTTGTATATGTGCTGATATATGAGGTTGCCTTCCCACTTGACACCCAAGCCTGTACCTGGCTTCTCTTCCCCGATAACCCGGCGAAAATAGGTTTCGGTGCAGATCATCAAAACGAAATCCGCCCTGCGGATGTGCTTATCCATCCAACGAGGCCAGCCTTCGGGCGGCGAGGACTCGTATTGGTCGAGGATGCAGTCAATGCCATCTGCTCTCAGGCGGTTTGACAGGTCCAACACGCGGTCGGCGTGTTCGGGAGAGTCATGGCTATAGCTGATAAAGACGGTAGGTGTTGTCATAGCCTATCTCCTGGGAGTTCATCCATAGACGGCATACCAGTAGTATACACTGCAAATCAATCCTGTCCAGATCAATCGGTATGCAGAGACCCGAAATCAGCGATTGCCCCCGTAGGGCATCCCGACATGGTCGGGACCAACCTGCCCGCCCGCGACGGTCGGGTTAGGAAACCCGACCTACAAATTCAATCGCTATTCTTGGGCTGAGAGCACCCGTGGGACACGGGCGCTTCCCTCTCCGGCGTTCGTTTGCGCTGGGTTCCCGCCGATGCTATAATCGGCCCAACACTATGGTTGATGAACACGTCATTGCAGCGCTTCTGAACAGGGTCAAGGCCGGAGAGGTCTCCATCGAGGAGGCCGTACGGCAGCTCCAGACCTTACCCTATGAAGACATAGGCTTCGCCAAGATAGACCACCACCGGGAGCTCCGCAGGGGCTTCCCGGAGGTGGTATTCGGGCAGGGCAAGACCCCGGAGCAGATCGCTGCCATTGCCGAACGCCTCGCTGCCCACAGCGACCGGGTGCTGGTGACCAGGGCCGGCCAGGAGGCTTTTCACGCGGTGCGTCACCACCTCCCCGAAGCGACTTATAACGCCATCGCCAGAGCCATCATAGTCGATCGCTCCCGCAAAGTCCCCGGCAAGCCGGGCATTGTGGTTGTAAGCGGCGGCACGTCGGACATCCCCGTCGCTGAGGAGGCCGCGGTCACCGCCGAACTGATGGGCAACTCCATAGAGCGAGTGTTTGATGTAGGCGTGGCGGGAATCCACAGGCTTCTGCATTTCCTGCCCCAGTTGCGAAAGGCCAACGTAGTGGTAGCCGTAGCCGGCATGGAAGGAGCGCTGCCCAGCGTGGTGAGCGGCCTGGTGTCGGCGCCGGTGATAGCAGTGCCGACCAGCATCGGCTACGGGGCCAGCTTCAACGGCCTGGCGCCGCTGCTGGCGATGCTGAACAGTTGCTCAGCCGGCGTAGCCGTGGTGAACATCGATAACGGCTTCGGCGCCGGCTACCTTTCGGCCATGATAAACGAAAACTGCCGGGCCACCGAGGAACGTTCCGAGTGAGCTATCTTTCTTTCATCTGTCACCTTCTGCCAGGCCAGGGAGACCCGCAATGAAGACGCGACCCTGGCTCTTTTATGGCTGGACTCTCCTGGCGATGTCCGCCGTCTGCATGTTCATCATCTACGGCCTGCGTTACTCGTTCTCGGTCTTCTATGTGGCCATCCTGAACGAATTCGGCTGGAGCCGCGCCGATACCGCCCTCATCTTCTCGGTCAACGTCATCGTCTACGGCCTCACCGCGCCCATCGCCGGAGGGCTGGTGGACAGGTTCGGCCCCAGGGTGGTGCTGCCGCTGGGAGCGCTTGCCCTCGGCCTGGGCGCCATCGCTTCCAGCCAGGCGAATGCCATCTGGCAGTTCATGGCCCTCTACGGCGTGGTCATGGCCCTCGGTATCAGCGCAGCCGGTTTTG
>JAUSJJ010000231.1 GCA_030647705.1 Dehalococcoidia bacterium | reverse complement strand
CGCGGCGCCGGTTGGGTGGCTTGACCACACATTGAGCGGCGAGTTCGTGGTGGCCATCAGGTCTGCTTTGTTGCGCGGTGACAGGGCTGTGCTCTATGCCGGGGCCGGCATCATCGATGGTTCGGACCCGGAGCAGGAGTTCAGGGAGACAGAGATGAAGTTCCAGCCCATGCTTGCCGCGTTGAGAGGCGGATGAGCATGTCATTCGAGAACAAGAACTATGCCTTCGCCGGCGCCTTTATTGATGAGCTTGCCAGATGCGGACTGAGACATGTCTGTATTTGCCCGGGCTCCCGGTCGTCGCCTCTGGCTATCTCCTTCGCTCGTAATTCGCATGTCCGCAAGTGGGTACACCTGGACGAACGGTCGGCGTCCTTCTTCGCGCTGGGAATCGCCAGATACCTGCGTGAGCCCGTGGCAGTGGTATGCAGTTCCGGCACGGCTACCGCTAACTTCCTGCCTGCCATCGTCGAGGCCCGCTACTCACTGGCGCCTCTGGTTGTGCTCACGGCGGACCGGCCACCGGAGCTGCAGGATTGGGGCGCGCTCCAGACAATCGACCAGACGCGCATGTACGGCAGCCACGTCAAGTGGTCGGTGAACATGCCGCCTCCTGAGACTTCCACGTCCATGATGGCGTTTGTCCGGTCTATGGCCGGGCGAGCCATGGCGACCGCAAGGGAAATAGCAGCGGGCCCGGTACACCTGAATTTCCCCTTCCGCGAGCCGTTGGAGCCGGCCACTGTCGCCTTCGACCTGCCGGATAAAGCGGCGGAGCTTCAGCACCACGGTTATTGCGGACGGCCGGGAGGAAGCCCGTTCCTCGATGTGACTTCGGCGGCCACCACACCGGACCACAAGGCGATGCAGCGGTTGGCCTCGGAACTGAGGCCAATCGAACGGGGCGTTATCGTCTGCGGGCCGGAGACCGGAGAAGACCTGCCCCGCTGCGTCGGCGACCTGGCCCGCAGACTCGGATATCCTATCCTTGCGGACTGCCTGTCCCAGGTCAGGTGCGGCCCCCATGACCGCAGCATGGTCATCGACCGCTACGATTTGTTCATTCGAGACGGAGAGGTGGCTCGGACGCTGGCCCCCCAGGTGGTTATTCGCTTCGGCGCTTTGCCAGTCTCCAAGCCGCTGGTGCAGTATCTGGAACGTCATCAGGCGGCCCGGCACATCCTGGTGGACGAAGGGACGGTCTGGAGAGACCCCCTGCACGTAACCGGCGAACTGTGGCGCACTGACCCGGCGCACCTATGTACTGCTCTTGCCGGCGCTCTTGGCAAGGAGCGTGCCTCCGGCGGCTGGCACAACCTGTGGAAAGAGTTCGACAAGGCGGCAGGCCAGGCCATATCTGCCGAGATGGAGCATGACGCGGACCTGTTCGAGGGCAGAGTCTTCAGCGAGTTGTCCCGTCTCCTGCCCCCCGATGCCCTGCTCTTCGCCGGCAACAGCATGCCGGTGCGTGACATGGACTCATTCTTCCCTTCCATCGGCGAGGCTATCCGCTTCATGGCCAACCGGGGCGCCAGCGGCATTGATGGCGTCGTCTCGACGGCGCTCGGCGCCGGAGCGGTGTCGTCAGGCAGGCTCGTCCTGGTGCTGGGCGACATTTCCTTCTATCATGACATGAACGGCCTGCTGGCTGCGAAGGCCTTCGGGTTGAACGCAACGATAGTCGTGGTCAACAACAACGGCGGCGGGATATTCTCGTTCCTGCCGCAGGCTGCCTACGAAGATGTCTTCGAGCCGTATTTCGGCACGCCTCACGGCCTCACCTTCAGGGCCGCAGCCGAGATGTATGGCCTGAGCTATTGCCTTGCCGGCGATTGGGAGGCCTTCAAAGCTGGCGTAGAGAAAAGCCTGCGTAACACCGGCACAGCCATTATCGAAGTGCCCGGCGACAGGAAACTGAACCTGAAGCTGCACCGGAAAGTGCAGAAGGCTGTATCGGACAGCATCCGGCAGGTGAGGACGCTCGATGGCTCTGCTCTCTCTTGAAGCGCTTGGCGGGCGGCGCATGAATGTAGAGTTGGCGGGCGAGGGCACGCCGATCCTGGCCATCCACGGCTTCACCGGCAGTGCCTCGAGCTGGGATGCCTTCCAGGAAGCGGCGCGGGCTGATCACACGGTTATCCGGGTCGAGTTGCTGGGTCACGGCGCATCGGACTGTCCCGACAGTCCTGAGCCTTACGGCATGACGCCTACAGTCCGCGCGCTGGAGGGGATACTGGACTACTTGAAACTGGATAGGGCGCATTGGCTGGGCTACTCTCTCGGAGGCCGCATCGCGCTGTGTGCCGCCGTGCTGCTTCCCCGTCGAACCCGCAGCCTTATCGCGGAGAGCGCCTCCCCAGGCCTGTTCTCTGAAGAAGAAAGAGTAAGTCGCGTTCGTTCGGATGAGGCTCTGGCGGACTGGATGGAAAAGGTGGGCATCGAGGCCTTTGTAGACCGCTGGGAATCGCTGCCGATCTGGGCAACCCAGTCACGGTTGTCCGTCGCACAGCGTCGCCAATTGAGGCGGCAGAGGCTTAGTGGCAACCCAAGGGGACTGGCCAACAGCCTGAGAGGCATTGGCGCTGGAGCGCAGCCGCCGCTGCATCACCGGCTGCATGAGCTACGCGCGCCCGCTCTGTTCGTCGCCGGCGAAGAGGACGGCAAGTTCGCCGCCATCGCAGAGCAGATGAATAAGTCCGTTCCGAACGGCCATCTCAGGATAGTGAAGCAGGCAGGCCATGCGGTCCATCTGGAGCAGCAGGGCTTGTTCAACCGCGCCGTCCTGGACTTCGTCAAGGCTGTCGATGCCTCTCCGGAGTTCAGTCGAGTCCAGACAGGGAGCCAGCAGAGCCTTTGATCCCGCAGCAATACTTCTCCAGCAAGTCAGCGCTCACCTTCACTCCGAGGCCGGGCGTGCAAGGAGTCTCCATCCTGCCTTGTTCCACCGACAGGCGAGGCGAAACGAGGTCATCTACGAAGAGCGTGCCCGTAGCAAGGCCGTGGGCAACCGCCTGTGAAGGCAGCGCAGCCGCCAGATGCAGGCTGGCCGCGATGCCAACGCCTGACTCAAGTGAGGTGGTGACTGCCACGCGTCGTGCAGCGAGAACCGCTGCACGGGCTATCTCCAGCGCCGGCGCAAGGCCGCCGAGGCGCGCCGCTTTGATGATGAAAACATCGGCCGCATCTGCGCTGAGCAATTGCCTGAGGTCATCAAGCGAACCCAGGGACTCATCCGCTGCTATGGGGACTGACGTGCCTCGGCGCACCGCAGCCAGTCCGGCGATATCCTCTGAGGCGACAGGCTGCTCGATGTACTCCAGGTCGTACCGGGACAGCCTTCGTGCGGCTTCGATGGCATGGTCAACATCCCACGCCTGGTTGGGATCGAGACGCAGCTTGATCCCGTGCCCTGCGGCCGTGCGTACTGCGACAACCAGCGCCTCGTCGAGGTCTGGTCCACGCTGTCCCACCTTGAGCTTGATAGCTGTGAAGCCTTCCTCGACAGCCTGCCGGGCCTCGATGGCCGCTCGTTCCGGCGAATCGACGGCGATAAGGGCGTTGACCGCCACCTGCGCCGGCCTGCCGCCCAGCAACGTCACGATGGGGCAGCCAAGCTTCTGCCCTTCGAGGTCGAGCAGCGCAGTCTCGATGCCGAAGCGCAGATGTGGTGGCAGGCTGCTTACTGAAACTACCTCTGCAGGCGATAAGTCTCTGGCCAGCAGGCCGGGCGCCAGCCCCTCCAGAGCAGAGGCGATGCGCCGTATCTCTTCTTCACTGCCCAGCCCCACTGGCGAGGCTTCTCCAACGCCAAGAAGTCCCTCATCCGATCTAAGGAACACCAGCATGCCCCAACGAACGTCCGCCTGCGTCTTGTGCGCGGCGAACCCTTTGCGGAAGGGCAAGGCATACCCGCGCCAAGAGACGCCCGTGAGCCTCATCGAAGCGTCTTTCCAGGCGGTGGTCCTATGACCGGCCCTCTGCATGGCATCAGGGTGCTCGATATGAGCCGTATTTTGTCCGGCCCTTTCTGTACCATGCTTCTGAACGACCTCGGCGCCGAAGTGGTCAAGGTGGAACGCCCGGTTGGCGGCGATCCCGCGCGCTCTCTTGGGCCGATAGTTGGGGACGATGACAGCGCATATTTCATAAGCGTGAACCGCGGCAAGAAAAGCATGACGTTGGACATCTCCAGGAAAGAGGGCCAGGAACTCATCCATGCCATTATACCGCATTTCGATGTGCTGGTGGAGAACTTCGTGCCCGGCGCCATGCTGCGCTACGGACTGGATTCCCAGAGCCTCAGACCGCTCAATCGACGGCTGGTGTATGCCAGCATATCGGGGTTCGGCCAGGATGGGCCGGAGGCGCGGCGTCCGGCCCTGGATATCATCGTGCAGGCTATGGGCGGCATCATGAGCGTCACCGGCGAGCCTGGAGGACGCCCGGTGCGCCCCGGCGCTTCGCTGGGCGACAGCACGGCCGGAGCATTCACCGCCCTGGCCATCGTATCCGCACTGTGGCAGCGTGAGCGCACCGGGGAGGGCCAGCATATCGATATGTCTATGCTGGACTGCCAGATCACCATGATGGAGAACGCCTTCTCGCGCTACTTTGCCACCGGCCAGACGCCGGGACCCCTTGGCTCGCGCCATCCCGCGGCTACGCCATTCCAGGCCTTTCGGGCCAGCGATCGCGATTTCGTAGTGGCCCTGATCACGGACGACAGAGAAACGTGGGTTCGCTTCTGTGAGGCTATCGGGCGCCCCGACCTGGGCCAGGATGAGCGGTTTCTGAAGAACGCCGGCCGGACGAGGCATGTGGAGGCGCTGGCGGGCATACTGCAGGAAGTGTTCAATCGCCGACCTGCCGCCGACTGGCTGGCTCTCCTGGCCGCGGCAGACATTCCCTGCGGGCCGGTGAACGACATCCCGGCGGTGGTCGATGACCCGCAGGTGAAACACCGTGGCATGTTGACCAGCGTCCCTCACGCTTCCAGGGGGTCGTGGACGGTGGCCAATACGCCGTTCAGGCTGAGCGGCGGACGGACCGGCCCGGCGGGCGCATCGCCGCGCCTGGGCGAACACACTCGGCAGATTCTGAGAGACCTGTTGGGCCTGTCCGACACGGAGATAGACTCGTTCAAGACATCAGGAGTGATCTAATAGCGGCAGGCCGGAGGGCGTGGCCCTTTGGCGGCTTCTCAAAGCAAACGACACGGCTTTCAGCAGGAGGGAGCAGCATGAACGGTGAGTTTCAGGACATCCTTTACGCCAAGAAGGATGGCGTGGCCAGAATAACCATGAACCGGCCGAAGGTGCTCAACGCCTTCCGTCCCCTAACCATCGACGAGATGAGGGCGGCGTTTCAGGATGCCTGGGACGACAACGGGATAGGCGTGGTGGTCCTGGGCGGGCCCGGCCACTTCTGCGTCGGCGGAGACGTGAACACCCGCGGCGATGGCGGCTACAAAGACACTACCGGCAAGACGCGGCTGCAGGTGACGCTACTGCACAGAATGATCCGGGAGATACCCAAACCGGTGATCGCCATGGTGGACGGCTATGCCATCGGCGGCGGTCACGTGCTCCATGTCCTGTGCGACGTAACGATCGCTTCGACGCGGGCTGTCTTCGGCCAGATCGGCACCAAGTACGGCAGCTTCGATGGCGGCTTCGGGGCAATCTACCTGGCCCGCATAGTTGGCGAGAAGAGGGCGCGTGAGATATGGTACCTGTGCGAGCGTTACTCGGCGGAGGAAGCGTTGGAGATGGGACTGGTGAACAGAGTCGTCCCGCCGGAGCAACTGGAAGAGAAGGTCATGGAATGGGCGAACAAGCTGCTTCAGCGCAGCCCTACCGCATTGCGTTTCCTGAAGCACGCCTTCAACGCCGATACGGACCATGTCTACGGCATACAGAACCTCGCCCACGGCGCCAACGCCATGTACTACGCCACCGAGGAGTGCAGGGAAGGGACAAACGCCTTTCTGGAGAAGCGAGCGCCTGATTACGCGCGCTTCCGGGGACATCCCTGGTAGAAGCGCGGGAGTAGCATTATGCTGAGCAGAGGCCTGGTTTCCCGATGAGAAGGATAGAGCCGTCAGACAGGACGCCTCTTCCCGTTATGCGGTTCCGGGAGCAACTGCGGCGGCAAGCTGTCGCCTGGTACTGGGCGTCTCGCCCCTTTACCCTGAGCGCGTCCGTCGTACCTGTGCTGGTAGGCTCGGCGCTGGCTTTCCGGCAGGGCAAGGCCGACCCGTTCCTGTTTGTCTTGCTGCTGTTGGGCAGCGTGCTGGTGCAGATCACCGCAAACCTGGTCGACGAATACGCCGACGATGCAAGGCCGGAAGGAAAGGGCAAGCTGCTGGCCCCCTACAAGGTCATTGCGCTGGGCCGTCTTTCCAGGACCGCGGTCAGGCGGGGGGCGATGGTTACCTTTGCAGTTGCCACTGGTGTTGGCATCTACCTGACCGGCGTTGCAGGGTGGCCGGTGCTCGCCATCTGTCTGGCCGGCGCCGCCACAGCGTATTTCTACGCGGCGGGTCCCAGGCCGCTGGGCACATTGGGCCTCGGCCAGCCGCTGGTCTTCATCTTCATGGGCCCGGCCATGGTCGTCGGCGCTTACTTCGTCCAGGCCCGGTTCTTTAATATTGAAGCCCTGTGGCTTTCGTTGCCTGTGGGTCTGGCCGTCACCGCTATTCTGGCAGCCAACGACCTCCGCGACCTGGAAGAGGACAGACAGGCCGGCAAGCTTACACCGGTGACGTTACTGGGGCGGGGATTTGGCCGGGGGGAGTGGATGTTCCTGGTGGCAGCGGCGTTTCTCTCTGTGGTAGCGCTGGCCGTGGTGG
>JAUSJJ010000110.1 GCA_030647705.1 Dehalococcoidia bacterium | reverse complement strand
CTGGGCCGATGGACAGGAATTTGTCCCTGCTGTGGCCTGGTCGTCCACTGGCGTATGGACTCATCATAACTTAACGTAGTAGTACTAGGCAACTATGAAGACTACATTGGTCACCAACGATGGCAGGAGCATAAGCTATGGTTTCTCAGCTTGGGCAGTTCCAGAGCCCGGACCGGATGCCCTGCCTGCGCTGCGGGGTCTGTTGCGCCAAATGGCAGCCGCTGCTGGATGAAGAGGAGGTGGCCATGGTAGCCCGGGGGTTGGGTATCCCGCTCGATGTCTTCTACAGAGATCACACCGAACGCTACCCGGTGAAGGCCAACGCCTACGTCTTTAGGCGCACGGGCAAGGCCTGCCGTTACCTCAGATACCAAAATGTCATTGCCGCTTGCGCCATTCACCCGTTCCGGCCGGAGGCCTGCCGCAACTGGACGCCCGATCTCTCCCGTCGCGAATGCAGGGAGGGGCTGCGGCTGCCCGCTCAACTTGGCATTTCGGAGGCGGAGCTTCCCCGCTGGTACGAGCTGCTTGCCGCTCCCGACCAAGGCATCTTGGGAATGGGCAAGACCTAGGGTTTCCAGGGCCCGTCGAAGGAGTTGGCGGATGATGGGCTTAGGGAGTGGCGCCCGTCTTTGACAAGGAATTCGCGAGTGGTATAATGACCATGCTAATTCCCCACGAGGGGGATTTTTGATATGACGAACTCAATACTAGATAAACTCGACGCAGTAGAAAGACACTTTGAGAATCTGAGCCAGGAAATGGCCAGGCCGGAGATTGCTGCCGATTTCTCCAAGATACAGCAACTGGCCCAGGAACAGGCCGGCATTAAGGACTTGATCAACAAGTACCGTGAGTACAAGGCGACGGTTAAGAACCTGGAGGACACGCGGTCTCTTTTGAATGACAGCCTTGACGAGGCCATGGCCTTTATGGTGAAAGAGGAAATCCAGAGGCTGGAAGCGAAGCGTGAGAGCCTCTTCCAGCAGATCAAGCAGGGCCTTCTGCCCAGGGACCCTGCGGACAAGAAGGACGTGATCGTCGAGATCAGGGCCGGCACAGGCGGCGATGAGGCAGGCCTGTTCGCCACCGACCTCTATCGCATGTACACTCGCTACGCGGAGTCCAAGGGCTGGAAGGTCGAGGCTTTGAACAGCAGCCCCGGAACCCTGGGCGGATTCAAGGAAATGATCTTCGAGGTCAGGGGCAAAGGCGCCTTCAGCCGCCTCAAGTACGAGCGCGGCGTCCATCGAGTGCAGCGCGTGCCTGCAACCGAGTCGTCCGGCAGGATACACACCTCGACGGTGACCGTGGCGGTTCTGCCGGAAGCGGACGAGGTGGAGGTCAAAATAGCCCCAGATGATTATAGGATGGACATCTTTCACAGCGGCGGCGCGGGTGGACAGAACGTCAACAAGGTGTCCACCGCCATACGCATCACGCATCTGCCCACCGGCATCGTTGTGGTGTGCCAGGATGAGCGTTCTCAGCTTAAGAACAAGCTCAAGGCAATGGCAGTGCTGCGGGCTAGATTGCTGGAGCAGAAGCAGCGGCAGCAGTCCGATGAGATCTCCGCCGAACGCCGTTCCCAGGTGGGTAGCGGAGAGCGCTCGGAGAAGGTACGGACGTACAATTTCCCGCAGGGTCGGGTGACCGATCACCGCATCGGGCTGACCGTCCACAACCTCCAGGGGATCCTCGATGGCGACTTGGACGACCTCATCGATGCCCTGGCCACCGACGATCAGGCCAGACAACTCCAGGAAAGGCTGGCATGACCCTGAGATCGACCAGAGCCCTTCCGTTGCCTGACAGCCCTGCAGACCAGGAGTCGCTGTCGGGAAGATGCTCCCCTCCGAAACATGCCGCCGGTTCCCTCTCGGTTGAGGAGATCCTGCGCTTGGGGACGCAGACCCTCGTTACGGCAGGGATCGAGGACACCGGGCTTGAAGCGGAGGTGCTGCTTCGTCATGTGCTGGGCCTGGACAGGGCGCATCTCTTCCTGGCCTTGAGCGATACACTGACAGCGGAGAAGTGCGCAGCCTTCACCGCGTTGCTGCAGCGCCGTCTCCGACACGAACCGGTGGCCTACATCGTTGGTCACAGGGAGTTCTACGGCGCTGACTTGGCTATCGATCAAAGGGTGTTGATCCCTCGCCCGGAAACCGAGCTTTTAGTCGAGTGCGCACTGGAATGGGCCAGCCGCCATCCGCAAGCCCATCGTATTGCAGATATCGGCACGGGCAGCGGGGCGATAGCCATCGCGCTGGCGCTAAACCTGCCTGAGGCCACCGTTCTTGCCGGCGATATCTCGGCTGAAGCCCTGGAAGTTGCTCGCGTGAACTGCCTGGGCCAGGGAGTCGCGGAACGGGTCATGCTGGTGCACGGAGACCTGCTGGCCTGTCTTGCTGAGCCGGTCGATCTTATTGTGGCCAACCTCCCTTACATAGAGACCTCACAGATGGACTTTCTCAGTCCCGACATATGCTGTTTCGAGCCGGCTGTGGCGTTGGATGGCGGGGAGGACGGTCTGGAGGTGGTCAGGAGGCTGCTTTCCTCGGCGCTGTCGGCCCTGAAAAGCGGTGGAGCGTTACTGCTGGAGATAGGCCAGGGACAGGGCGACAAGGCACTAAGAATGGCAAGTAACTTTTTCCCGCAAGCCGAAGTATCGTTGGCGCCGGACATGGCCGGCATAATGCGCGTGTTGCGCATCGAGACATCGGAGTCATGACAAACAACCGTTCGCGTTACAAACTAATCGCCCTCGATCTGGATGGGACTATTGTGGGGCGGGACCTGACGATTTCGCCCCAATGCAAGTCGGCGATCCGCAGAGCGGAGGAGGCCGGCGTCAGGGTCACCATCGCCTCCGGCAGGATGCTCAAGTCCACTCTTCGTTTCGCCCGGGAGCTGGGCGTGCGGACGCCGATCATCTGTTACCAGGGTGCGATGACCGCCGATCCGGCCACGGGCGAAATCATGTGGCACAGGCCCGTGCCGCTCGATCTGGCGTACGAAGTGATAGGGATGTTCAAGGCACGGAGCGTGCACATCAATCTTTATGTCAACGACGAGCTCTACGTGGATAGAATCACCAAAGAGGCCGAGCGCTATGCCAAGCTGTCCATAGTAGAAGCCCATCCTGTGGGGGACTTGCTCGCCTTCCTCAATAGCGAGCCGACGAAAATCGTGGCCATCGGTGATATGCCCGTCATCGACGCTCTGACGACTAACCTGGAGCAGGAGTACGACTCCAGACTATACATCACCAAGTCCTTTCCCACCTACTGCGAAGTGGCGCACCGCGATTGCAGCAAAGGGCAGGCCCTGGCCAGATTGGCCGAGAGCCTGGGGATAGCGCAGGAAGAGACAATCGCCATCGGGGACAACCCGAATGATCTGGACATGATCACCTGGGCCGGCCTTGGAGTGGCTATGGGTAACGGCGCACCGGAGGTGCGTGCCGTCGCAGACTGGGTTACCGGCACCGTGGACGACAGCGGCGCTGCCCAGGCGATCGAGAAGGCCTTAGGACTCTCCGCGCATTCAGCGGGAAAGGCCGACCTTGACGACTAGCGCCGTTATCTGGGACATGGACGGTGTGATAGCGGACACGGCACGCTATCACTTCAGTTCCTGGCAGGAGCTGGCCAGAGAGAACGGAGTGCCCTTCACCGAGGAAGATTTCCGGCGCGGCTTTGGCAGGAGGAACCCCGAGATACTGAGGGAGTTCCTGGGCAAGCAACCTTCCAGCGACGAGATACAGACGCTGAGCAAGCGGAAGGAAGAGCTCTTCCGCCGGCTTATCGATGGCAGGGTCGTGGCGTTCCCAGGAGCGCTGGCGCTGCTGCGTGCGCTGTCCCTCCTCAGTCGGGTCAAACAGGCGCTGGCCACTTCCACGCCGATCGAGAACGTGGACCTCATTCTGGGTACGCTGCGAATAGCGGGCTGCTTCGAGTCTGTCGTGGCGGACAAAGACGTCGCCAGGGGCAAGCCCGATCCGCAGGCGTTCCTGCTGGCAGCCGAACGGCTGAAAGTGCCGCCGGCGTCCTGCGTGGTCATCGAGGATGCTGTGGATGGGGTGAAGGCGGCCCGGAGCGCCAACATGAAGTGCATCGCCGTCACCAATACCCATCCCGGTGAGAGGCTGGGCGAAGCTGACCTGGTGGTGGATAGCCTCGCGAAGGTCTCGGTGGAGACCATCCGGAATCTGTTGCGTCAAGGGGGCAGACAATGGACAAGATAAGACTGGGCAAGACCGGCCTCATGGTTACCAGGCTCGGCTTTGGCGGCATCCCCATCCAGCGCCTCTCCGACAACGAGGCCACCGAGGTGGTCAAAGGGTGCCTGGACCTGGGAATACAGTTCCTTGACACTGCCAATGCCTACACTACCAGCGAAGGCTGTGTCGGCCGGGCAATCGCCGGCAAGAGAGACAACCTCATTATTTCGACCAAGTCTTCGCACCGCAAGAAGGACGGGATGAGGCGCCACCTGGAGCTCAGCCTGAAGCACCTGGGTGTGGACTACGTGGACCTCTACAACCTGCACAACGTCAGCACCTTGGAGATGTACGACCAGGCGATCGCGCCAGGAGGCGTTCTGGAGGCCGCTCAGGAGGCGAAACAGGCCGGCCTGATACGGCACATCGGCATCACATGCCACACCATGGAGCCGGCCCAGAAAGCGGTTGCCTCCGGCCTTTTCGAGACCGTCATGTTCTCTTTCAACTTCGTTGGGGACGACGCCAAAGACAAGCTCCTGCCGCTCTGCCGCCAGCACGACGTGGGTTTCATCGTGATGAAAGCGATGGCCGGGGGAGTTCTGCAGGACGCGACCATTGCTTTGAAGTGGCTGATGCAGTTCCCTGATATCGCCATACTCCTGGGTGTGGACAAGTTGAGCCACATGGAGGAGGCGGTCCGGATCATGAATGGTCCCGCCGCCCTGACTGCCGACGAGCAAAGAAAGATTCAGCAGATCAAGGACGAACTGGGTCCGACATTCTGCCATCGCTGCGATTACTGCCAGCCGTGCAAGGAGAAAGTCAGCATCTCCATGGTGCTTTCCCAGAAGAGCTTCCACAATCGCATGCCGCCGGCCCATGTGTTCAAGGGATGGATCGCAGATGCCCTGGAGAGCGGTTTCCGCTGCGTCCAATGCGGGGAATGCGAGCCGCGCTGCCCCTATAAGCTACCCATCAGGGACATGATCCAGGAATATACGGAGTTCTACTCTCAGAAAAAGGCGGCCTTCGACCGTGCCATGGTGAATGGTTAGCATGTCCTCCCTGTGAGGGGCCGTCCAATTTCAACCCGGCGGCCTGAGTTCCTGCTCAGGTTGACAACGGCGGCGTTCGGTAGATATAATTGCGCTGTCCTCAAACGGGCGGTTAGCTCAGTTGGCTAGAGTGCTGCGTTGACATCGCAGAGGTCACTGGTTCGAATCCAGTACCGCCCACCACTGATATTCGAACTTGCGTGGCGTATTTGCCCAAAGTCGCCATGCTGCTACAAACCTTCGGCTACTTATGGTCCCCATTATTCCTGGTTGGAGTCCGCGACATGGCAGACCCCATGATCCCCCTCGGTCGCTTCAGACGACAGGTCCAGCAGTACAACCCCGTAGAGGTACTGGAGCAAACACAGCCTGAGCATGAACTCCGGGTCCTCTGCCGGCCTGCCGAAGTTGGGAGTGTAC
>JAUSJJ010000023.1 GCA_030647705.1 Dehalococcoidia bacterium | reverse complement strand
AAGCCTCGAGTATTGACGCGATGTGGTCGGGCTGCAGCAGGGATGGAGTGCCGCCGCCAAAGTAGATGGTAGCCGCAGGTGGGTTGCCGGGGGACAGAGGGTCTGCCCTGGACTTGATCTCACCCGTCAGCGCCCGGACGTATGCCGGAATCATGTGCTCCAGGAGGGCATAGGAGTTGAAGTCGCAGTAGCCGCACTTGGCCCTGCAAAAGGGGATGTGGATATAGACACCGAGAGAATTTTCCAATGTTCGTTTGTCCGTGGGGAGAGGCTACATCTTCCCCAACCACTCGCGGAGCAGTTCCCTGTTTTCCAGTATCTCCTGGGCCGCCGAGTATGGGTCTATGTCTCCGCTCTTCACACGTAAGACCGAGGCGGACATCCGCCCGTCGTTCTCCACCAAGTTCAGCAGCCGCTCCTTGATGCGCTGCTCAACTATCTCGATGAATTCAGACTTGCGCTGTTCGCAGCGACGCTGTTCAAGTTCTCCGGAGGTCTTCAAGTACACGCGATGGTGCTCGATCTCCTGCATCAGCGCGTCGATCCCAACGTCGAACGCGGCCTGTGTCGCCAGCACCGGAATGAGCCAATCCGACCTCTTGGGTCCCATCCTGACCATAGCCTCGAGTTCGCAAACCAGGTAGTCGGCCCCCTCGCGATCGGCCTTGTTTACCACCATGATGTGAGCGATTTCCATGAGTCCCGCCTTCATGGTTTGTATGGCGTCGCCCGCTTCCGGCACGAGCACCACCACAGTGGTGTCGGCTGCCTCCATTATGTCAAGTTCAGTCTGTCCTACTCCTACTGTCTCGACGATGATGATATCCTTGCCGAAGGCGTCCAACAGTTTTACCACCGCCTTGGCCGTCTTAGGCAATCCCCCGTGGCTGCCCCTGGTGGCCATGCTGCGGATGAAGACGCCGCTGTCCAGGTAGTGCTGCTGCATCCGGATGCGGTCGCCGAGCACCGCCCCTCCGGAGAACGGGCTGGTCGGATCGACTGCGATTATCCCTACCGAAAGCCCCTTCTTCCTGAAGCCAGACGTCAACTTGTCCACCAGGGTGCTCTTGCCTGCCCCTGGCGGTCCGGTGACGCCAATGCAGTAGGCTTTCCCTGTATGAGGATAGACCTGCCGCATTATTTCCGGCACCTCGGGAGCTTCTCTCTCCACCATAGTGATGAGCCGCGCCAATGGCTGCTGCGACCCGGCCAACATCTTTTTCACCAGCTCCATCAGGGCAGAACCTCCTTGAGACAGGCGCTCGCTGTCGACTGCTTCCCCGCCCCGCCCGAAATCAGCGATTGCCCCCGTAGGGCATGTTTCCCAACCTGCCCGCCCGCGATGGTCGGGTTAGGAAACCCGACCATCAAGTTCGTTCTCTATTCTTCGGCCGTCCCATACCGCTAGACGCCTGACTTGCCGGCCACAGCGGCCCTGATACAATCTGCGATCTGCCTGATCGGTGCGCCCGGTCCGAACAGGGCTTCCACGCCTTTGCTCTTCAGCAGAAGTACATCTTCCTGAGGTATGATGCCGCCACCCACCACCACAATATGTTTCGCGCCCTTCGCCTTGAGCAAGTCGACGACTGCCGGAAACAAGTAGTTGTGGGCCCCGGAAAGGCAACTCAGGCCGATCACGTCCACGTCCTCCTGGATGGCAGCCTGCACGATCATATCCGGCGTCTGCCGCAGCCCCGTGTAGATGACCTCCATTCCCTCGTCTCGAAGCCCCAGTGTGAGCACCTTTGCCCCTCGGTCGTGCCCGTCGAGACCGGGTTTGGCGATGAGAACCCTGATGGATTCTCGTTTGACCATCTCTTGTGCCTCCTTGCGCCGTGTGCCTAGATAACCTTCTCTTTTTTCAATTCTTCCACCCGCTCCTTCGAATAGCCAAGCAGGTCGATCAGCACCTCTTCGGAATGTTGCCCCTGGATTGGAGGGGAAAAGAACTGCTTCCTGACATCCGACGGAGTTTCAGAGAGCTTTATCGGATTGCCCACCTGTCTTATCTGCCCGCCTCCGGCATAGTCCACCGTGATCACCATGTCGCGGGCCAGCACCTGAGGGTCGCTCAACCCCTTGTCCAGGGAGTTCACCGGCGCGCAGGGGACATTGCCCCTGGTCAGGATATCCAGCCATTCCACGGCAGTTCTGGCCTTGAATGCCTCCTGCAGGATGGCTTTGAGGTCTTCCCTGTTGATGCTCCGCTTCTCTGCCGTGTCGAACCTGGGATCCGTAATCAGGTCTTCCCGTCCGATTGCCCGGAACAGGAAGCCGATATCATATCCCTCCGGGTTGGCAATGACGATGTAGTCGTCCTTGGTCTTGTACGTGCCATATGCGGAAATGGTGCGGTGGCCCGAGCCTATGGGGCCGGGGACGATGCCCGAGACAAAGTAGTAGGCCGCTTCGTAGACCAGCAACGAGACGTGGGACTCCAGTAGAGAGGTCTCCACCTTCTGGCCCCGTCCTGTCCTCTCGCGTTGGTGCAGCGCAGCCATGATACCCAGCGCGGAGATTACCCCCGCGCCCTGGTCAGCGATGGCAATGCCCGACCTCACCGGCGGCCTGCCCGGCTCACCTGTAATGCTCATGCCGCCGCTTATCGCTTGAATGACCAGATCGTAGGCCGGGCGGTCGCGATACGGGCCGCTCGCCCCAAATCCGGTGATGGAGCAACAGATAATGCGGGGGTTCACCCGGTTCAGGGTCTCATAGTCTACGCCCAGCTTCGTGGTCACGCCGTACCGGTAGTTGTCAAAGACCACGTCCGCTTTCTTCACCAGGTCGTAGAATACCTGTTTGCCCTTCTCGGACTTCAGATCGAGCACAATGCCCTTTTTGTTCCGATTGGTGCTGAGGAAGTAGGCGTCCTGCCCTTTGAAGGAGTACTTGCCAAAGCCCTCCCTGGCCCGGGGCCCGGGGGGCTCCACTTTGATCACCCTGGCGCCCAGGTCGGCGAGGAGCATGGCTCCATAAGGGCCCGCCAGATAGTGAGTGAGATCGAGGATAACGACATCGCTGAGTGCGGTTTCCATCTATCTATCGAACCTGCCAAAGGGGTCTACGGTTGTGCCGTGGGTACTGTTTCAAGCCGCCCAATATTATCACAGAGCAGGAAGGCGTGCAAGAAAAAGGGGAACTGAGCGTCCCGCGAATCGGAAGATACTGAGAGTGGTTTTCGGCCGTTCTACGCTGGCTTCTAACAAATGGAAACCGACGAGCTACGGACTCAATTTGAAGGCCAGTACCACGATTGCCAATCCCAGGATTACGGAAGCAAGCACCAGCCCGATCACGAGCCTGTTTACCAGTCGCTCCAGGTGTTCCAGATGCCGCTCCAAGCCGGACACGTCGGTCCGTATCTTCAGCTCACCGCGCTCCATCGACTTCACGACCCGGTTTATCCGGCGGGGCAGGTCCATGCCGAGGAGCATCATGTCGAGCCCTACGCGAGGCATTCGCTTTGCAAGAGCGACAGGCGAGTACTTCTTCCGAAACAGTCTGGCCACGTGAGACTGCAGTGACGGGACGATGTCGAAGTTCGGGTCCACAACTTTGCCCAGGCTTTGCGCCATGATAACGGTCTTCAGCAGCAGGAAGGTGTTGCCGGGAAGCTGCATGTGGTTGCTGCGCACCACTTCGAGGAACTCCTCCAGGTCCAGATTGGAGCGTAGCCGCTCCACCGACAGGTCCGGGAAATGGCTCAGAAGATGTTTTATGTCCGCCCGCAACTGCTCACGTGATGTCTCGGGCCCCATGACTCCGAGGTCAACCAGCGAATCTACGAGCTGTTCCGCATCTCTTCCCAAAAGGGCCTGAATGAGACCGCCGAGGCTCTGCCTGATTTCGTCATCGACCACGCCGATCATGCCGAAATCTATTAAGCCCAAGCGCCCATCCTTCTCTACGAACAGGTTCCCTGGATGAGGGTCGGCGTGGAACACCCTGTCTTCAAAGACCATCTTCAGCCAGATATTCACACTGCGCTTCGCTATGTCCTCGCGGTCAATGGACGCTTCCTCCATTGCATGCGTGTCACGGGTGCTTATGCCCTGGATGCGCTCCATGGTGATCACGCGGGACGTCGTGTATTCCCAATATATCTTGGGAATGTGTATAGAAGAGTCTCCATGGAAGAATCGTGCGAAATGTTCGGCGTTGTGGCCCTCCCTCACGTAGTCCATTTCTGCGGCGAGGGCTTCACCTATCTCCTTGACGATGCCCGCCAGGTCGTATTCCTGCGCCCCTTCCCAACGCTTGGCAGCGACCACGGCTAGCTGGCGCAGCACGGCCACGTCTTCGTTCACCTGTTCCACCACTCCAGGCTTTCGCACCTTCACCACCACCTCGGTGCCATCGTGAAGGGTGGCAGCGTGAGCTTGTCCAATGGATGCCACTCCCAGTGGCTGCTCAGAGAACGACGCGTATACTTGGTCTACCGGCCGGCCCAACTCCTCCCGGACGACCCTGTGGACAGCTTCCAAGGGAATGGGATGCAGTGAACTCTGCAGTTTGGACAGTTCACTGACGAAATCCGATGGCAGTAAATCCACACGTGTGGAGAGGATCTGGCCCAATTTGACGAAGGTGGTCCCCAACTCCTCCAGGGCCATGCGCATGCGGACGGGCTGGGGGTAGTTTTCTCTGCTGAATGGATTCCCTGGCGGCATCCACCGAAGCGGCAGAAAACCCTCCAACCCTAACGTCTGTATGACGTTCTTGAGCCTGTGCTTGACCAGGACTAGAGCGATCTGCCGGTACCTGCCGATATGGCGACTGTGACCACGTGCTCTTGTGCTGATGCTGGTGCTCCTGCAATCCATATTATGCCCGGCGGTGCGGGCACGCTACCCGGCAACTCGACCCTCCAGAGACATCATAAGCTGCGGTTATCTGTGCTGTCAAGGTTTTTGAGGGTATTTTGGAAAGGCCGCCAGAGGCGTGGATGTCTCATTGGCGGGTGCGGTGGGGCGGGAATTACCTGTGAGACACGTTCGGTGAAGTGGGTGGCTCCGGGCCGGAACGTAGACCGAGGTCCCTGGCCCGGCGGCTCGGCCTGGCACGGCGCCGGTACGTGTTATCTCTGTTCGTCACCGGAAGTCCCTGGAGTGCAGCAGGTCTCCTGGACGGTGAGGAACAGTGGTTTGAGCTCGTGTCTGCGATGCCGTTCTCGTGCAGCGACAAACACAAATCGCAGGCCGGAGCAATAATGAGGAGCACGAGTCATGAATAGTATCGAGACTCCGAAAAGCGTCTCGATACTGACTCACTTGGCATCACACCGGCGGGGTCGGCCTATTCCAGGAAGTCCTTGAGTTGCTTGCTGCGGCTGGGATGGCGCAGCTTGCGCAGGGCCTTGGCTTCGATCTGGCGGATGCGCTCACGGGTAACCCCGAACTCCTGCCCCACCTCTTCCAGCGTGCGGGCCCGCCCGTCCTCCAGCCCAAACCTCAGTTGCAGCACTCTGCTCTCCCGCGGCATGAGCGAAGATAGCACTTCTCCGATCTGCTCTTTCAGCAGAAGCTGAGAAGCGGCTTCGGCTGGGGCCACAGTGCTGTGGTCCTCGATGAAATCGCCGAGGTGGCTGTCTTCCTCCGCGCCAATGGGCGTCTCCAGGGAGACCGGCTGCCGGGACATCTTGATGATATCCCGGACCTTGCCCGATGTGAGGTCCATCGCCATGCCGATTTCCTTGGTTGTGGGCTCCCGCCCATATTCCTGGACCAGCCTGCGGCTGACCCTGGTCAGTTTGTTGATGGTCTCCACCATATGTACCGGAATGCGCACGGTGCGGGACTGGTCGGCGATGGCCCTGGTGATTGCCTGCTTTATCCACCAGGTAGCATAGGTGCTGAACTTGTATCCCCTTCGGTAGTCGAATTTCTCCACAGCGCGGATAAGGCCCATGTTCCCTTCCTGTATCAGGTCCAGAAAGGACATCCCACGCCCCACGTACTTCTTGGCGATGCTGACCACCAGACGGAGGTTGGCCTCGCTGAGGTGCTTCTCAGCCACCTCCCCTTTTGCCCTCACCGTCTCCAGGTAACCCTGGAAGGCGCCCCGGTATGGTTCGAAAGTAGCACGAAACCCAGGTTCCTTCATCATGTCGCCGATCTGGGCCAGCGCCCCCTTGTCTTCCAGGAACCTGCAAACCTCGGGCGGGACGAGCCGGCTGTTCATCGATAGACTGATCAAGGCCCGCCCTGTCCCTGCCGGGGTTATTTGTGTTCGTTCACTGATGGCCGCGAGGAATTCCTGGGGGAACTCCCCATCGATGGCGGACCTGAGTTCAGGACGGGACAGTCTGTCCATCAGGTGTTCCAGAGGGGGCAGGGACGCCTGCGCCTCAAGTGCATCCAGAAGCTCGGAAGCCTCGTGCAGCCTCTGCAGAATCGTCAGAACAATGTCCAGAGCAGAAGAAGGCAGGTTGGCTCTGATCAAGCCTTCCTCGATGCCCTTCACATACTTGCCCTTCTCCCGCTCCTTTGCCAGCTCCTTCTCTTGGGCAGCGCTGATCAGGTAGATACGACCGATCTCGTGGAGATACACTCTCACCGGGTCATCGATGATCTCGTCCCCGGCCAGCTCGGGCCCGGTCTCGGCTTCGAGTTCCGCCGGCTCTTCGAGTTCCTCTTCCAGAGCCGGCAAGTCCCCTTCAGATGGCTCCTGCTCCGCCTCGATGTGCTCCACGGCGGGCGCCTCCTTTGACAGGAGAATCACATCTTCGGCAGGACCATCTTCAAGGACTTTGTGCTCCCCGGGTTCCTCTTGATATTCGTAACGCTTTGGTCTAGCCATTAACGTTCCCTCTCTGCAGCACAGCTCCACCCTCTTGAAGATATGTTCGATTCCGATGAATCACACGCTCAGGCAACCCTGCAGCGGACGATCGACGAAGTGTTCACACGACATGACACACGTATTGGACGACAGGCCAGCCTGGAACAGTGCTAAGCGTTGCCGAACCTGGGACGCAGGGCCGTTGGCTTGCGCGTTGGGCGAAGTGGGCGGGACTGGGTCCTTTCCGGCGCAGACGCGGCATAATCGAAGCCGGGGAGGCTGTGGCGTTCCAGTCTGGTGTTCAGAAGACGCTCCAGGTCTTTCACCGCAGCATTGTCTTCTCCGGTCACAAATGTCAATGCGTCCCCATTTTGGCCGATCCGCCCCGTTCGGCCGATGCGATGTATGTAGGCATCGGTGCCATCTGGCATGTCATAGTTGATAACGTGCGAAATGCGCAGAACATCTATGCCGCGGGCAGCAATGTCCGTCGCCACCAGAATCTTGAATGAACCGTTGCGGAACCCATTGAGCGCAGCCTGGCGCCTGGGCTGGCTCAGATTGCCCTGAAGGGAGGCCGCCTTGAAGCCCTCCTTCTGCAGGCGCAGTGCGACGCTCTCAGTGCGGTGTTTGGTCCGGGTGAAGACCAGGACCGACTCCGTTGGAGTCTGTCTCAGGAGCTTGATTAGTAGCTCGGTCTTGAGGTGCGGCTTGACGGGGTACAACGCATGCGAGACCGTCGTTGCCGGCGCCTCGCGGCCTATTTGCACCGTGACCGGGTCGTGGAGGATATCCCGTGACAGCCGGCGCACATCGTCAGGCATGGTAGCGGAGAAAAACAGCGTCTGCCGCTGCTGTACCATGCAGCCCAGAATATTGCGGACGTCCGGCAGGAAACCCTGGTCAAACATCCGGTCCGCCTCGTCGATTACGAGGATTTCCACATGCGATAGATCGATCGTGCCTCTCCAAATATGATCGAGCAGGCGGCCGGGGCAGGCTACAGCTATCTCGACGCCCCTGCGCAGCCGCGAGGTTTGCTGGTCCATGCTTACCCCGCCGTAGATGGCCATGCTCCGCAGTCCCGTCTGCCTGCCGAGCTGGCTGAACGCCTCGCAGGTCTGCTCCGCCAGTTCACGCGTAGGCGAGATAATGGCAGCGCGGATCACCCCTCTGTGCCCGTTCAGCAGACGCTGTGAGATGGGCAGAGTAAAGGCAGCGGTCTTGCCAGTCCCGGTCTGGGCCAGGCCAATGACATCACGCCCTTGCAGAATGGGAGGGATCCCCTGAAGCTGGATGGGTGTGGGCTCCGTGTAGCCGAGAGCACGCACACCGGACATGATTCTCGGGTCAAAATTGAATAAGGTGAAACTCACTGAGACTCCTCTAATAAATACGTGTTGTATTGGCTGGCTACCGGCGAGGCCAACCGGATCAGCGTCGTTTTCTTCGTCCCTGGCCTCCTCCGAAGCTACTGGTCCTGCCGCCAAAAGAGCCACCGGCTTTTCGGTCTCGATGGGAGCCGCTGCTTCTGTTGCCGGCGCCGGTCCGGGCTTCGGTAACATCCAGAGTCCGCTCTTTCAGCACCTTGCCCTTCAGTCCTGTGATCGCGGCCTTGCCTTCGGCACTTGAAGGCATCTCGACAAACCCGAACCCCTTTGGGTCGCCACTATTCCTGTCCCTGATGATGCTCACGGACGTTACTTCCCCAAACACCGCGAACGTCTGCTTCAACTCCTCCTCGGTCGCCTCACGGGCCAGGTTGCCCACATGAATATTCATGTTAACCCCTCCCATCGTGCATTCCGCTGCGGCAGTTTGTGGCCCCCCCGGTTATTGAACCTGTCCCACGCTACGCAGTGAACCTTGCCAGGGGACGTTCCACTCCATCACGCATCAGTGTCACTTTAGCAGGACGAGGCGGAGTATTCCAGGCTGCCGGCTGCCCTTTGCAACAGCCGGCGTTAGCGGCCCGGTCGTACACTGCTGTAGCATTCTCTACAGTACACCGGCCTGCCTTGCCGTGGCTCGAAGGGCACTTCGGTGGTCTTGCCACAATGGGCGCACGTAGCCGGGAACATTTGGGGGCGTGAGCGTAAACCGGAGTTGTTGTTCGAGAAGCCCCCGTCTAGCTGACGTTGTTTCCTCGACTGTCGGCAGGCTGGACAGCGCTTGGGGGCGTTGGTGTGGCCTTTTGACTGGAACTGCTCTTGTTCAGCAGCGGTGAAAACGTATGTGGCGCTGCAATCGAAACACTGAAACGACTTGTCCTCAAGACTCATTGGATGACTCTCCTCTTTCGATAGAATTCAGTTAGAGTTTCGGTCATTCCAACACTTGAGTGAACGCGATGAATCGCGCGGCTTCAAAGAAGCAAGCAATAACCCAAACTGAAACTTATTTGCCTTGTACACTAATAGCAGGCTTCGCGCAAGATCGGCTGGCCTGCATGGCTCGGGGCTGCGCAGGCAATGCCCGGCATCGGGCGCAACAGCCGTCCTGTCTTTACTCCTTCTTAGCTTTCGGCCTTGAACGAGGTGTCCAGCTAAGAGGGAAATGCTTCTTGGCTCCACATTTGTTGCAGACGCCGGAATTCTTGCCATTCAGCATCCAATAGTGGGCACATGCCGGGTCCCCATCACGCACGATCGCGACTTCGCAGTCCATCTGCCACCTCCCTGTGAGAAAACTGGAAACATCAAGAAAACTACCGCCCCTGATCGTCGTCCGTTATCTAGTGAAAAGCCGCAAAGTAGACGGAAATAGAAAGTTTGCCATGACGCGAAGAGGGAAAACTACTGAGGAGAACAGGGCCGCATTCCCAACTGCCCTGTTCTCCTCAGTGTCGCTTCTGTGAAACTAGTCAAAGGCCAAGCGGATTCAGGCTTGGCCAGTCGCTGTCTCTACCGTCTCGTTGCTGAGTAGCAGTCCGAGCAATACACGGGACGCCCGTTTCTGGGCTCGAAGGGGACCTGAGTGTCTTTGCCACAAGTGGCGCAGACCGCGGGATGCATTTCCCTTTGCTGCCGGTAGCCTCCGCCGTTGTAGCTGCTGCTGCTGCTGCCGCCGCCGCTGCTATTGCCACGCTGCGCTTTTCTGGCAGCCCGGCAGGTGGGGCAACGGCCGGGCTCATTGACGAAGCCCTTGCCGGCGAAGAATTCCTGCTCGGAAGCGCTGAAAGTAAAATCAACGCTGCAATCCGAGCACTTGAGAGTCTTGTCCTGGTAAGCCATAGATGAACCTCCTCTAATCTTGACCTGGTTGGAGCATGATCATCTATGGCCTGGGGAACGCCAGAGGAATCGAGCAGGTTGAAGAATAGCAAACTTCAATCAGGTTATTGTTAATAGCATAAGGCATCGACAGCGGTTTGTCAAGCGGCATTAGGATGAGTGGGGCCATCACTGAGCCTCAGACGATGATCTCGCGGACTTTCGGCGCGCTTCGTTCTCCCCTCTTGAGCCCTTTCATGAACACAGCCCCCGCCTTGCCAGGCTGCCCTCAGCAACGGACTACCCGTGGGAAGCGGTCGTCGTGGAACAGGGTTCAGTCTTGCCTTCGTTCCGCAACGAGGCTGCGGCGCAAGGATAGTCTTTCAACTGGGTCGCTGTTCCATGTTAGATATCTGCGGGCGGCCAAAATACGTAGGTTTACGTATGTCAATGCGATTCCTGCAAGAAGTATCATTGAGTAATGAGCCTCATGACCGGGAAGGGTGTTTTCGTAGCTGTTCCTCGTTTGTTTAATGACATTATCCCTGACGCTCGCGTCGGGGAGAATGTCATTGGAGATACGAGCGCCACAGTCGGGACGTAGCCGGTTGCGTTGCCCGCCAAAGGGGCAGCTTCATTGAACCTGATGGCTTGCTCAGAAGGGCCGGAATCGTTCGCAGGTAGCCTCTTTGCTTCCCGTGAGGGCGGCCCGCAATATCTCCCCGGTATAACCACACCGCTTTCGGCAGCACTTGTTATGACGCCATGCGGGGTCTTGACAAGCCATTCCGGCCAATCTATCATAGACGCG
>JAUSJJ010000100.1 GCA_030647705.1 Dehalococcoidia bacterium | reverse complement strand
GGAATCGATGGCCTCTTCTGTGGCCGCGCCTGAGGGCGCCATCAGCCAGACGGCGCGCGGCCGGGTCAGCTTTTTTGCCAGCGCCTCGACGGAGCCGACGGCCACTGCGCCGAGGCCGGCCACGCCCGCCAAGGCTTCCTTCGAAGGGTCGTAGGCCACCACCCGGCGCCCACCGTTCAGCAGGCGCTGAGCCATGTTGCTGCCCATGCGGCCCAGACCGATCATTCCCAGTTCCATCGTTGCCTCCGGCGAGTTCACACCAGCTCTGCGAGCAAGCCTGACACAGCCCGCGCATCACTCTTCGGCAGGTGAATCCTGACCACTCTCCGGCCCGCTGCCTGCAGCGCCTGGAAGTCCCCCGCGGCCTGAGCATCGGCCACGATGCCGAAGCTATAGGATCTCCCGGGAATGGACAGGTCCTGTTCGTGCTCCGCAGTGATCTGAAGAAACAGCCCTGTGTTCGGCCCGCCTTTGTGGAGCTGACCCGTGGAATGCAGATAACGAGGCCCGTACCCCAGCGTGGTCGCCATGCGGTAGCGTTCCGCCACTACCCTCCGGAGGGCGCCCAGCGCCTTGTCCATCTCCGGCGTCTGGCGGATGTAGGCCATGATCGCCAGGTACTTGCCTTCACCCATATCGGCCAGCAACTCCGGCAGCGACCCCGTGGTCTTAACGTCCGGCGCTTGGCCCGATGAACTGTATTCCTGGAGCAGCCTCATGGTAGCCTCTTTAGCCCTTTGCACGTCCGGCTGATCGAAGGGATTGACGTCGAGCAGCGCTCCCGCCACCGCCGTCGCCAGTTGCCATCGGAAGAACTCCGCACCCAGGTCGTGTTTATCGGCCATATCCAGGACCACGACGGGCAGCCCGGCTGACATGATCGCTTTGACTGCAGCGTCCGTGGCTTCATTCTGGTCGCCTTTGAGCCTCAGGTAGACGAACCACCGGTCGTTGCCATAATACTGCGGGCGCAGCAGAGGTTCTCCTGCGATGGGCACGATGCCCTTGCCTTCTTTACCGGTGCTCTCAGCGATAAGCTGCTCGGCCCAGAGCCCGAAGCTGCTCATCGCCGGCGACGTAACCAGAGTCAGCTTGTCCCTGCCTTTCCGGGCCATGGCGCCCATGCAGGCTCCCAGCCACGCGCCGGGGTTCGACCGGTTGTCCACGCACGAAGCACAGCCTTCCCGCATCCTGTCCGCCCTCTCCAGCAGTGTGACGATATCGATCCCCGTCAGCGCCGCCGGTACCAGGCCAAAGCAGGACAGCACCGAGTACCTTCCCCCGATATCCGGCGGGTTCAGGAAGACGCGCCGGAACCCCTGCCCCTCCGCCAGCCGGACCAGCGGCGTTCCGGGGTCGGTGATGGAAACGAAGTTCTGCCCGAGTCTCCCTCCAGTCAGCTTGCGCCCCACCAGGCTCTTGAAATACTCGAACAAGAGCTGAGGCTCCGTGGTCGTGCCGGACTTGGAACTCACCAGAAAAAGGGTATGGCCCGGCTCGATTGCCCTGGCCACCGCCAGCACCGCAGCCGGCACCGTCGAATCCAGGACGACCAGCCGCGGGTATCCGTGCGGAGAGCCGAAGACCTGCCTCAGCACCTCGGCGCCCAGGCTGCTGCCGCCCATGCCCAGCAACACCACATGGCGGAACCCGGCCCGCCGCACCTCCTCACCGAAGGACGCCATCGTCCCTAACTGCTCGCGCATCACGTCACTGACTGTGAGCCAGCCCAGCCGGTTGCTGATCTCGGCAGGGTCAGGTTTCCACACCGTGTGGTCCTTTTGCCAGATACGCCGGACTATGCCGGATTCCCCCATGGCGGCCATGGTCGCTTTCACCTCATCCCCGTATGAGCCCAAGTCGCTCCGCAGACCCGCCGGCTCCGAGGTCAGCAACTTCGCCTTCTTCTCCTCAATGCCGGCCATCAGCTTCTCAAACGAGTCGGAAAACGCTTTCACGCCATCGGCCAGCAGCCTGTCGGTGATTGCCCGCAGGCCAATTCCAGCCGCTTCCAGATCAACGAAGGTCTGCTGCGCTTCCGATAATCCCGTCTGTACGGTCCCATCGACAAGGCGCTTGTCAACAAAGGACTGGAGGGTAGCCAGGGTGTCGGAGAATGCCTTCACGACATCATCTGCCAGCGTGTCTTCGGTCGCCCCCAGGTTGACTCTAGCCGCCTCCTGCTGTGCTTGCGACAACCCCGCCTGCACGGTGGCCTTAACAACGCCGTGATCAATGAACGCCTGGAGGGTGGCCAGGGGCATAGTGTTCACGGTCCCGGGGCCGATGAGCGGTTCCACGTACATCAGATCTGAGTAGGCGGGATTCTTCGTCCCCGTGCTGGCCCACAGCAAGCGCTGCGCCCGTGCGCCTTTCGCTCTCAACGCCGCGAAGCGCTCACCCCGGAAGGTGTGCTGGAACCTGCTGTAGGCCAGCTTGGCGCTGGCGATGGCCGTCCTGCCCAGCAGGCCCTTTTCCTCCTGGCGGCCCTGCTTCACGTGGTCCTCCAGGAGGGCGTCCACTGCAGTGTCTATCCGGCTCAGGAAGAACGAGGCCACAGAGGCAACCCTGCGGGGGTCTCCACCCCGGGCGACCATCTCCTCCAGTCCGGTGATGTAGGCTTCTTTGACCTGCTCGTAGACTTCGAGCGAGAAGATCAGCGTGACGTTAACGTTGATGCCCTCAGCCGTCAGTTGCCTGATGACCGGCATTCCTTGCGGCGTGGCGGGCACTTTTACCATGACGTTAGGACGGGCGAGGGCATTGAACAAACGCCTCGCTTCTCTGATGCTGCCCTCGGTATCATAGGCGACCAGGGGGCTGATCTCGAGGCACGGGTAGCCGTCAGCCGTTGAGGTCCGGTCGTAAACAGGGCGCAACAGGTCCGCTACGGCCTGGATATCCTCTATGGCCAGCGCATCGTAGATTTGCCCGGCGCTCTTGCCATGGCGCGCCAGATCCGCCAGGGCATCGTCATAGTCTGTGCTGCCCGCTATGGCTTTCTCCAGAATAGTCGGATTCGCGGTGAGCCCGCTCACGCCCATCCCGACGAGCTCCTTGAGCTCGCCGGACTTGAGCAAGCCGCGCCGGATGTAGTCCAGCCAGACGCTCTGTCCAAGCTGCCTGGCCTGTTGAACGGCATTCATCTCTTAGCCCCTCCCTGCAGCCACTCCTTTTCGATGGCCAGTACCTTGTTCAGCCTGCGCTGGAAACGTCGCTCGGCCATGAAGCGCGCATTGAGGAACGCGGTCGCCAGCTCGTCAGCGAGCTCGGCTCCGATCACCCTGGCCCCGAGGCACAGGACGTTCATATCATCGTGCTCCACGCCCTGATGAGCCGAGTAGACATCGTGGCAGAGACAGGCGCGCACCCCCGGCACCTTGTTGGCGGCAATGCAGGCGCCTACGCCGCTGCCGCACACCAGAATGCCCCGCGC
>JAUSJJ010000096.1 GCA_030647705.1 Dehalococcoidia bacterium | reverse complement strand
TTACGCATACAGTCATCCTTGCACTGTCCTCTGTCTGCTGAGTCCATTGTTGGACAGGCAAGGCTATTTTAGACGTCCGGTGCTGAAGTGTCAATCTGTATCTATTACTGTCTATTTGTGCCTAATCGTTCCTAACACTCTACCATTACTTCAAAGCCAGACTAGGAGTGTTAGAATGAGCAGAAAGAAACCAAAGGGGGATATAGAGCGGATATTCTTTACCTTTGCCGAGGCACAGGAGTTTCTAGGAGTGAGTCATCAGACCTTATACAAGCTCATGAGCCAGGGCTTGCCTTCCCATAAGATAGGCAAAAAGCGGGTGTTTCTGAAGGAAGACGTTATTCGGTGGATAAAAGAGCACTAGAAAGCAGAGTGAAGAGACTTTTAAGGGATTTTTACACTATAAAAAGGAGGCGGGATGATTACCGCGTGAGGGAGTGGTAAGGCCGAGCTACGGCACGGAGCGCACTAACACTTTTATGTATGTGGCTTCCTATCTCCTGCCAAAGGACATAAGACTTGTTAGTGCGCTGGGGTGGCATCGTCTCTTCGTGGGGTGGGGGCTGACCCGTAGGGTGAGCAGGTGGGCGAAGGCTGCCCGCTCCCTCTCTACCATCGGTGAGCCTGAGTAAGGGGGTAAGCCAACTAGCGGGCGCTGTCAACTTCCCATTACCTTCACCTGTTCACGCACAAACCGAAGCTGAGGTTCTGCTAACGGATTGCTAACGGACTGAATAAGACGGGTTATCACCTGACGGCATTCTACGCTCAAAACAGGTTTTGGGCAACTAACACAACAATACCATTTTGAAGCTAAAACTACTGTTTAGGACGCCTGATGGCACATTTCGAGAGCGGCACCATCAACCACTCGGACACCTCTCCGTGAGTTGCCATTATAGCACAGGGATTTTCGCAGGCCAAGGTGGTCGGGCGCATTGGCTTTCCCGCGGAACCGAAGGACCGGTTCGCGGCAGAATGGAAGCGGGCGCAGGGAGCTACTCGAATCAGTCAAGTCGCAGGATTGGTGTACTCGGGCGGCCCGACCTGTCGCCGGTTGCCGGGTCCCACCCTGAATCCGAGGCGTCGCTTCGACGTGGGGTGGCGGGCTCAGGCGCCGGAATGCGAGGGCCGCGTGTGGAATGGGGGCCTGCGCCGACGGGATGGCGCGCTTCGATGGGCCGTGGATTCTGGAGTTGGGGGGCCTGAGAACTTCGGCCCAATCGGATTAGGTAGATATTGACAAGTCAGGCCAGTAATTATAGAATGTCAGTTTAGTGCCTTTTATAGTGTCGGATGCTGCCGATTGACACTGCAAGAAACAGAGCGGAGGGCTCGTATGCCGACCATAAGCCAACTTATTAGAAGAGGGCGTTCCAGGATTGGCAAGAAGACCAAGGCGCCGGCCTTGCGCTTTATTTCCAACGCGTTGAAGGGAAAGGTCACCCGCGGGAAGGGCTCCCCTCAGAAGCGCGGCGTATGTACGCTGGTCAGGACGATGACGCCCAAGAAACCTAACTCGGCCTTGCGCAAGATAGCCAGGGTCCGCCTCACCAATGGCATGGAAGTGACCGCCTATATTCCTGGAGAGGGGCACAACCTTCAGGAGCACTCGGTCGTACTGATTCGCGGGGGCAGGGTCAAGGACCTGCCGGGCGTGCGCTACCATATCATCCGGGGCGCTCTCGACCTGGGCGGCGTGAAAGATCGCCAGCAGGGGCGGAGCAAGTACGGGGCGAAGCGGGCCAAGGCGCCTCGCACTGCAGCGACTCCTGCCTAGTTTGACCGGTTTGACCGAATCGCCTGACTTTTCTCGTTAGCTGGCCTCGTTCGGAGGTGGGGCTGGGCGGTGGGGTATCGGGGTTTTCCGGCATAGAATTATGACTGTTGAATCATCTTGGGAATTGGGAGATGACAGATGCCAAGACGCGCTCAGGTACCGAAGCGGGAGCCATTGCCCGACGCCATATATCACAGCGTCACTGTAGCCAAGGCCATCAACAAGGTGATGGAAGGTGGCAAGAAGGCTACTGCTGAGCGCATTGTTTACGACGCTTTCGGCAAGATCGAAGAACAGGCGAAGACCAACCCCGTCGATGTCTTGGAGCAGGCGATCAAGAACACCATGCCCATCCTTCAGGTTAAGCCGAGAAGGATCGGCGGCGCTACTTACCAGGTTCCGGTCGAGGTGAGGCCGGAGCGCCGGTTGGCCCTTTCCATGCGCTGGCTGTTCAGCGCGGCGAAAGCCCGCGGGGGCAAGTCCTTCGCTGAGAAGCTGGCGGCCGAGATCATGGATGCGTCCAAGGGTCAGGGAGCGGCGGTAAAGAAGAAAGACGACACGCATAAGATGGCGGAGGCCAACAAAGCCTTCGTCCACTATAGATGGTAACGGTATGTGGGATGGGCAAGCTTGAGGGGTTCCTCCGCCTGAGGGAGGGCTTCAGAGCGCCCCGGGACTGAAGGAACTGAAGGGGCTGAAAACCGTTGTCAACCGGTCTGGATGGTTATGGCAACACAGGTCGTCAGCAAGACTGAAAAGAACATGGCCAGAGAGATCTCTCTCGAAAGAACACGAAACATAGGCATTATCGCTCATATCGACGCTGGCAAGACCACCGTCACTGAGAGGATACTCTTTTTCACGGGCGTCACCCACAAGATAGGGGAGGTGGATGAGGGTACAACGGTGATGGACTGGATGGACCAGGAGCGGGAGCGTGGCATTACTATTACCGCCGCCGCCACCACCTGTACCTGGGCGGACCATCGCATCAATATTATCGACACGCCGGGGCATGTCGATTTCACCGTGGAGGTGGAGCGTTCGCTGAGGGTGCTCGACGGGGGAGTGGTGGTTTTCGACGCTGTGTCGGGCGTGGAACCGCAGTCGGAGACGGTGTGGCGCCAGGCTGACAAGTACAACGTCCCCAGGATTTGCTTCATCAACAAGATGGACCGCACCGGCGCCGATTTCGCCATGTGTCTGAGGATGATCAAGGAGAGGCTGGGCGCCAATCCTGTCGCCATCCAAATTCCCATCGGATTCGAGGCCTCTTTGAGGGGCATGGTCGACCTCGTTGGGAACAAGGCCTTCACCTATAAGGAAGGCGCCCGTCCTAATGAGGCGATAGAGGTCACCGAGATCCCTGAAGACTGCAGGGAGGCGGCCGCCAAGGCCCGTGAGGAGATGATCGAGGCGGTGGCCGGGGTGGATGAGAAGCTGATGGTCGCCTATCTGGAGGGGCATCCCATCTCCAACGAAGATATTCAGCAGGCCCTGAGAAGAAGCGTCATTGCCTCTAAGCTGGTGCCTGTGCTATGCGGCAGCGCGCTCAGGAACAAAGGCGTTCAGCCTCTACTCGATGCAGTTATCGACTACCTGCCCTCCCCGCTGGAGGTACCCCCCGTCAAGGCGATGGATCCTCGCACCGAGAAGGAGGTCGCCCGGGCTGCCGACGACAACGCGCCGTTCACCGCGCTTGCTTTCAAGATAGTATCCGATCCTTTCATGGGACGTCTGGCCTATTTCCGCGTGTACTCCGGCAAGCTCACGGCTGGAGACCAGGTGTTGAACACCACCAAGGGCGAGCGCGAACGCGTTGGAAGACTGCTCCTGATGCACGCCAACCGTCGCGAGGAGGTTGGGGAGGTCTACTCCGGCGATATCGCTGCCGCGCTGGGCCTCAAGTACACTACCACCGGCGACACGTTGTCCGCGGTGAACGCGCCAGCCGTTCTGGAGACCATCAAGTTCCCGGAGCCGGTGATCTCGGTCGCCATCGAGCCAAGGACGAAGGCTGACAACGACAAGCTGGGCGAGGCTATGCGTAAGCTGGCTGAGGAAGACCCCACGTTCAAGACCAAGTATATGACTGAGACCGGCCAGATGCTGATCTCCGGCATGGGGGAGTTGCACCTGGAGGTCCTTGTGGAGCGGATGTTCCGCGAGTTCAAGGTTGAGGCCAACGTGGGCCGGCCGCAGGTGGCCTATAAGGAGGCTATCACCACGGCAGTGAAGGTGGAAGGACGGTTCATCAAGCAGTTTGGCGGGCGCGGTCAGTACGGCCACGTCTGGCTGGAGCTGGAGCCTCTGGCCAGGGGCTCCGGTTTCGAGTTCGAGAACCGCGTGGTGGGCGGGACGATTCCCAGGGAGTACATTCCTGCGGTTCAGGCCGGCATCAAAGAGGCCATGGACAATGGCGTGATAGCCGGTTATCCGGTGATCGATGTTAAGGCCTATCTGGTGGATGGCAGCTTCCACCAGGTCGACTCGTCGGAAATCGCCTTCAAGATGGCCGGATCGATCGCTCTGAAAGAGGGCGTGACGAGGGCCAAACCGGTGCTGCTCGAGCCCATAATGAAGATAGAAGTGATATCGCCTGAGCAGTACCTGGGCGACATCATCGCGGACATGAACGCCCGTCGGGGGCACATCGAAAGCATGGAGGTCCGGGGCAACGCCCAGATCATCAAGGCGCACATCCCTCTGGCTGAGACTTTCGGCTATGCCACCGACCTCAGGTCCATGACCCAGGGCAGGGCGGTCTACTCGATAGAGTTCTACCAGTACCAGCAAGTCCCGGCGTCTCTGGCTGAGGAGATAATCTCCAAGACCCGGGGAAAGAGAGCGGTAAGCACCTAGCAGAAAAGGGGAGTGCAGCCGTGGCCGGAGCCCTTTTTCGGGCGTCCCGGAGGGGCCCCACTTGCAAACGGCTGCTTTTCTGCTAAAATAGCCCGTGCGTCTCAAGAGGGTAGATGCGGCAGGAATGTCGATAGGAGGTGACAGGGCTGGGAAAGGGGATGCGTCCCGGTTCCCAGGGCCAGGCAACTGGCCTAAAACTCTGGTTATGGCGACGAAACAGAAGATCAGGATCAAGCTCAAGGCTTACGATCATAAGATTTTGGACCAATCTGCGAGGCAGATAATAGAGACTGCAGAGCGCACCGGGGCGGCTGTGGCGGGCCCGATTCCGCTGCCGACGCACATCAAGAAGTTCTGCGTCATCCGGTCACCCTTCATCGACAAGGACTCACGCGAGCAGTTCGAAATCAGGACTCACAAGCGCCTGATTAACGTACTGGATCCCAATCCCAAGACCATCGAGGCGCTGACTCGCCTGGACCTGCCGGCGGGCGTGGACATCGAGATCAAGATTTAGAAGATAAAGATATGGTAATTGGACTTCTGGGCAAGAAAATAGGCATGACCCAGGTATTCCGTGACAACGGCGCCGTGGAGGCCGTCACCGCCATCGAGGCCGGACCCTGCGTGGTAACCCAGGTCAAAGCCAGGAAGACGGACGGCTACGATGCGGTGCAGCTTGGCTTCGGCGAGGCGAAGCGCCTCAACCAGCCGGAACAGGGGCATCTGAAGAAGCTGGGCAAGTTCAAGTACCTCCGGGAGATGCGCGTCGCTGACGTGTCCAAGGTTGAGCTGGGCCAGAAGGTGGATGTCAGCCAGTTCCAGGCGGGTGACACAGTGGACGTGGTAGGCACCTCCAAGGGCAAGGGGTTCCAGGGCGGTGTCAAACGGTACCATTTCCGCGGCGGCCCCAAGACCCACGGCGCATCCGACCGCACGAGGGCGCCTGGCTCCGTTGGCCCGACCCACCCGGGGCGCGTGGTCAAGGGACTGCGCATGGCCGGTCACATGGGCGACGAGCGCGTGACGGTGCGTAACCTCATAGTGGTCAAGGCTGACCCGGAGAAAAACCTGTTGCTGCTCAAAGGCGCAGTGCCCGGCGGCCCTCATGGACTGTTGACCATAAAGAAGTCCAGGAGCTAGGGCTCGGCCCTGGTGCCTGGTTTGAAGGAAATCTGATGGATATCGAGGTTCGGAACAAGGCGGGAGAGGTTGTGTCCTCCCGGAGCCTGAACGACAGAGTTTTCGGGGCTGCCGCGAAGGAAGCAATGGTGCACCAGGCGCTGGTGAGGCAACTGGCTGATGCCCGTCTGGGGACGGCCAGCACCAAGACCAGAAGCATGGTTGCAGGCAGCACCCGGAAGCTGTATGCTCAGAAGCACACGGGCAGAGCGCGCGCCGGAGCCATCCGGGCCCCCCAGCGCAAGGGCAGCGGCATCGCCTTCGGCCCGCATCCCAGGGACTATTCTCAGGCCATGCCCAAGAAGATGCGCCGGGCGGCCTTGCGCAGCGTCCTTTCGGCCAAAGCAGCCCAGGGTGAGGTCATTGTCCTGGACGGCCTGGACTTTGACCAGCCGAAGACGAAGCAGATGGCAGAGTTGTTGAGGACTCTGGGCGTCGCTTCCAGCGCCATAATCGCCACTGCGCAGGTGGATGCCAATGTAGTTAAGTCCGCCCGGAATCTGCAAGGGATCACGACCATGCCTGCTGCGCAGCTTAATGTGGGTGACCTGCTGTCACATAAGATATTGATACTTACGGCCGACGCCCTG
>JAUSJJ010000062.1 GCA_030647705.1 Dehalococcoidia bacterium | reverse complement strand
GTATCAAAGCCCTCTTTCGCAATCAGGCCACCAAGCTGGACACATAGCGCGACAGCTCGAGTCACAGAATGCAAAGCCCCTCTGCCGGTTGCGTCAGGCAACCCCTATTCCCACTCTATAGTGGACGGGGGTTTTGACGATATGTCGTAGACCACGCGGTTGGCCGCGGGCACCTCGTTGACGATGCGGTTGGAGATGCGGGCCAGCAGGTCGTAGGGCAGGCGGGCCCAATCGGCGGTCATGGCGTCCTCGCTGGTGACGGCGCGGATGGCCACCACATAGCCGTACGTCCTGTCGTCGCCCATCACCCCGACGCTGCGAGTCGATGTGAGCACGGCGAAGCTTTGCCACAGGTCTCTGTACAGTTTCGCCTTCTTGATCTCGTTCATCACGATCCAGTCGGCTGCCCGCAGTGTGTCGAGCTTCTCTCGGGTGACCTCGCCCATGATGCGGATGGCCAGCCCCGGCCCGGGGAACGGCTGCCTGAACACCATCTCTTCGGGCATGCCCAGGGCCAGCCCCACCTCACGCACCTCGTCCTTGAACAGGTCGCGCAGGGGCTCGATCAAGGCCAGCTTCATATTCTTGGGCAGGCCTCCTACGTTATGGTGGGTCTTTATGGTCGCGGCCGCCCCTCTGCCCGATGAGGCGCTCTCGATGATATCGGGATAGAGGGTGCCTTGCGCCAGGAACTGCACCTGGCCTATCTTGGCGGCCTCCTCTTCGAAGACCTTGATGAACTCCTCGCCGATCCGCTTGCGTTTCAGCTCAGGGTCGATCACTCCCTTGAGGCGCTCCAGGAATCGCTCGCTGGCGTCTTTGTAGACCACGTTCATCTTGAGGTTTCTCTGGAATACGCTGAGGGTCCTTTCGGCTTCTTCCCGCCGCAGCAGCCCGTTGTTGACGAAGATGCAAGTTAGCTGGTCGCCCACGGCCTGGTGGATGATGGAGGCCACCACTGCGGAGTCCACGCCGCCGGAAAGAGCGCAGATGACCCTGCCGTTGCAGACCTTTGCCCTGATCTTCTCGATGCTCTCAGATACGAAGTTGCCGGGCGTCCAGGCGCCCTTGCAGCCGCAGACGTTGTAGAGGAAGTTCTTGAGGATGGTCTTGCCCTGCGGCGTATGCGCCACCTCCGGGTGGAACTGCAGGCCGATCATGCCCTCGCGATTGCCCATGGCGGCAATCGGCGAGTTATCGGTGTAGGCTATTACCTCAAACCCCGGAGGCGCCTCTACGATGTGGTCGCCGTGGCTCATCCAGACGGGCAAGGTCGGGGGCAGGTCGGCGAATAGGGGGCTGGAGGACATGTTCTGATGGAGGATGGCATGCCCGTACTCCCGTTTGACGCCTTTGGCCACGCGCCCTCCGAGCTGGTGGGCCAGGAGCTGCATCCCGTAGCAGATGCCGAGCACCGGCAGATGACTTTCAAACACCTCGTGAGGCGCCAGCGGGGCCCCTTCGTCGTACACGCTGGCCGGCCCCCCCGAAAGGATGAAGCCCTTGGGCTTTAGGGCGGCTATTCGCTCCCAGGGAGCATCGAACGGGACCATCTCGCAGTAGACGTGGCATTCTCGCACGCGTCTGGCGATGAGCATGCTGTACTGGGAGCCGAAGTCCAGAATGACCACGGCCTCTCGTTCCGCGGGTGCCGGTTCCTGGGTTGGGGAGGAGCGTTCGCCCTTCTTCTCCTTGGCGATCTCCAGATAGGTTGAAACTTCGATATCATCGCTGGTGCTGACCCGACGACTGGTCTGTTCCGTCATAAAGAGCCTTCCTCAAACGCTTTTGACAAGATTATCATTTGAGGCTGGTTTTGTAAAGTTGGGGGCTGCTTGCCCTCCAGACCTGGGGGTGCTATCATTAGCAGGGTCAAAGGCAAAGGTAAGGAGCGACCGTATGCCCGCCGAGAGGTCAAGAGAAGGTAGCAGCTCTGCTGCCGCGGTGGTTCTTGGCCCGCTTGAAACCGAGGTAATGGACCTGGTCTGGGCCCGTGGCGAGGTCACGGTACGGGATGTGTACAAGGTGCTGCTGACCAGGCGAGAAATCGCCTACACTACTGTGATGACGGTCATGGGCAACCTGGCTGGCAAGGGTGTGCTTAGGCGCAACAGTCGAGGCCGCACCTATGTGTATGCGTCCGCTTTGTCCAGAGACGAGTTCACGCGGTCGAGGATCGCCCACATTGTGGACAACATGTTTGGCCGGTTCACCGAGCCGGCCATGACCTACTTGGTTGATCGGATGGCTGAAGTTGACCCCGAAAGGCTGGCGGAGCTGGAGAAAGCCATCGCTCGTTTGCGCAAGAACGAGGGGGTCGGCCGTTGACTGAATGGGGGACACTGGCCTACGAATTGATGCTGGAGGCTTTGCTGGTCAGCGGCCTGCTCTGGGCGATGGCGGAGCTGGCGACCCGACTGCTTCGCATCACTGACGCCGCTTGGCGCGTTCGCTTCTTCATTGTTCCGGTGTTGTTTCCCGTGGTATTTGTGCCGCTGGCCCACCTGGCAATTCGGCCCATTTTCCTGGGTCTCTCGCCCGCGCCTCTGGAAGACTTCATGGCGTCTCTGCTGGACATCTCGGCGGTCTGGCCGGAGCTGTTCCTGGGCGCAGGCGCAGTGCTGTTGATGTTCGGCGTTATCCATGCCTGCGGAGCCTTGGCCACAGCGCACACGCTCAGGCAAGATTGGCGTCTCCAGCGGAAATCGGCCCTATGGCTGCGGTGCGATGCCGTTTTGTGGTCACTGTCCGCGAGATTGCGTATGTCGCCCCCGAGGTTGGTGTTGACCGAGGCGGCCAGTTGCGGCTGCCTTGCGCTGGGCCCTCTCGGTTCCTACATTGTGCTGTCCAGAGTCCTGGCGTCTGCGCTGGACGACGAGGAGATGGAGGCACTGCTGGCCCACGAGCTAGGTCACATCGGAAGGAGAGATACCATGCTGGGCGTTGCGGCCGGTGTCTGCCGCCGCCTGC
>JAUSJJ010000228.1 GCA_030647705.1 Dehalococcoidia bacterium | reverse complement strand
CGCGGCGCTTGTGGATAGGTTGGCGTGCTCCGCGCCAGAGTCCGAGCGTCTTGCCGCCGTTTGACCGCTCTGATACAATTCGGAAGACTGGGAGGTACGCACATATGGAAGCTCAGACAATTCTCTTCCTGCTCCCGCTCGTCATCATACAAGTCGGCATCATGGCCTTCGCGCTGGTTGACCTGGTCAGAGCCAGACGCGTCAAAGGCGGGAACAAGTGGGTCTGGGGACTCATCATCGTGTTCATCAGCTACATCGGGCCGATCCTGTACTTCGTCCTGGGCCGCGAGGAGAGCTAGCTTTGACCGAAGCCATCGTCTGCAAAGGCCTGTCCAAACGCTACGGCAGACTCCTCGCGCTGGACAACCTCGACCTGCACGTAGAGGAGAAGACCATCTTCGGCTTCCTGGGACCCAACGGAGCTGGCAAGACTTCCGCCCTCAGGATCCTGGCAGGGTTGAGCCGGGCAACCTCGGGCAAAGCCTGGGTCGCCGGTGAAGAGGCCCGGTTGAACTCCAGCGTTCTGCAGCGCAGGTTGGGCTATCTGCCGGAGGACCCGGCTTTCTACAACTGGATGTCGGCCAACGAGTACCTGACTTTCGTGGGCGAACTGTTCAAGCTGCCCTCAGCCGAGCTGGCCGCAAGACGCGCCGAGCTGCTGGCACTGGTCGACCTCGCCGGCGCCGCCTCTCGCCGGATCGGCGGCTACTCCCGCGGCATGAAACAACGGCTGGGCATTGCCCAGGCATTGATGAACCGACCCGCAGTGCTCCTGCTCGACGAGCCATGCTCCGCCCTCGACCCCATCGGGCGCCTCGAGGTGCTGGAGACACTGGTCAAGCTGAAGGAGCAGAAGACCACCGTATTCATGTCCAGCCACATCCTGGCCGATGTAGAGCGGGTGTGCGATGTGGTGGCCGTCATAGACAAGGGGAAGCTGATCGTGCAAGCAGGCGTCGAGGAGTTGAGACAGCGCTTTGCCCACCCCGTCTTCGAGCTTGAGTTCGACCAGCCAGCCGATTCGGCCATACCCCTGCTGCAGAAAGTCCCCGGCGTAACCCGCGTGGTCACTGAGAATCGCGCCGGCGGCGTCCCTGTGCTCCGGGTGCACGTGACCGACACAGCCAAGGCCAGGCACGGGCTGCTGCACGCAGTGGAAACCAGCAACCTCGCTCTCCGCCGCTACGAGATCGTCTTGCCCAGCCTGGAAGAGGTCTTCGTCGAGCTGGTGGCGAACCACAAGGAGCAGAGCAGATGAATGTATTTGTCCTGTTCAAGAAAGAGGCCAAGGAGCAGGTCAAGACGTATCGGCTGCTCATAGTGGCGGCCGTGTTCCTGCTCTTCGGGCTGTCCACTCCGCTGCTGTTCAAGTTCCTGCCCGAGATCCTCGAGATGTCGGGAGAGGGGATCCCGATAGAGATACCGGCGTTCACTCCCTCAGATGCGCTGAAGAGCTATGTGAACAGCCTGGGGCAGATCGGCGTGCTGGTCGCTGTGCTGGTGGCAATGGGCGCAATCGCCCAGGAGCGGGAACGGGGCACCATCATCATGACGCTAAGTAAGCCGGTGGGATTTGGGGAGTTTGCGGTGGCCAAGCTGGCGGCGCTGGTGGTGACGTTCCTCATCGGTGTTGCGCTGGGCGCGCTCGCCTGTTTTTACTACACCACTGTCCTGCTGGGCAGCGTAGACGTCCAGGCGTTCCTGGCAATCAATCTGCTGATTGCGTTGTACTTTGTGGTATGTCTTTCCATCACGTTGATGTACAGCGCGTTCTTCAAGAGCCAGCTTGCGGCCGGAGCGTTGGCTCTGGTCACGCTGCTGGTCATGGGCATCGTCTCCAGCATCCCCCCGCTGGCCCCCTACATGCCGAGCGCCCTCATGGGCTGGGGACAGAGTCTGGCCGTCGAAGGCGGAGGCAGCGCGTGGCCTGCATTGATCATCAGTGGGGCAATCATCGTCGCCGCCGTACTCGCGGCTTGGCAGGTTCTCAGCAGAAAAGAACTGTAGACTCTGAGAACCGCGGCTTCTATTGTCGGGAGGCCATGACCCGCTCCATCCTTCGACAGGCTCAGAGCCTGCCCCGTGCTTGACACGGGGATGAGCGAAGAGAAACAACTTTGCCCGCTCGTGGTGAGTGAGCGACTGGGTCGCCATCCCGCATCGAATCGGGACTTGTCGAACCATGAGCGGCTAGCCCTTCGACAAGCTCAGAGCCTGCCCCGTACTCGATACGGGGGTGAGCGGCCCGAACGGACGTGGACAACGCTGATTGGCTCAGCCCAGTATTATCTACTCCGCCAGCGCGCCTTCCTTGACCAGGACTTCAGCGACTTCCTGCATGCCTAGCTGCTCCAGCTTCTTCCTGGTCTGCAGCGAAGTCTTCTGGTCCCAGCCGTGGTAGTGGTAGTACTCGTCCTTCAGCGTATCGAAGTAATCTTCAGCCTTCATGCCCTTGCCGGGGCCGGTCTTCACCGCCTCCTTGAGCCAGCGCTCGCAGAGCTTGTCGTCCTCCCGGCGGCAACCCAGCCGCGAGTTGAACGCCTTTTCCACGTTGACGATGCGCTCGCCCGCCAACAGCAGGTCGTCGCCGGTGTAGGCCATTCCGGTGGCGGCCTGCAAGGCCCTGGCGAACAGCTCGGGGGAAAACGCGAAGGGGTCGGCGGCGGTCAGCGAGATGCAGATGCCCAGGGAGTTGATCAGCGCGCACCTGTTCTCGGACAGCGCGGAGCTGGCCCCCTTGAGCGTGGGGTCGAAGGGCTTGGCGCCATCGTCCCGCCCGAAGTAGTGCTTGGAGATATCGGGCCGGTTGACCTTATCCAGCGTTCCGGTGCCTTTTAGGTGGTCGGCGCCGCGCGAGGCCACCGCCATGTTCATGGCCCAGCCCGGGGTGTGGCGGACATCCTCCATAAACGGAGCGCCGCCCTTGCCATAGAGGGCGTACTTCAATGCCGGCGCGTTCTTCATCTCCTCGATGCGCTGCGCCGCCTTGTACAGGCCGCCCTTGAAGATATCGCCCAGCTTGTTGTTCTGCAGGGCGATGGACTGCACGATTTTCTCCACGGCGTCGTAGTTCTCCCATTCGAGCGTCACCGGCTCGCCGAACCACTCCTTCGTGTCGTCCGCGTTGATGATGCCCTTTTGCCAGAGCTCCATGAGGAAGCCGCAGATGGTGCCGACCTCGATCATGTCCATGCTGTACTTGGTGCACAACATGCCTAGATAGGTCGCTGCAGGCAGGTCTGGGATATCGGCCACTGCGCCGAAGCTGCCGATGGCGGCGTACTCCGGCTTGTTTCCGGTGAGGCCGGGGTGCTTGCGGGCAAACGGGCTCTCATCCCCCTTCAACTTCCAGCGCCCGTCGCAGCCCGTGATGCAGCCGGGAGAACAGCTCAGCATGCTCACCGCCATCCGGTCGCGGTAGAAGCGATGGCTCAGCTTCTGGTACTTCTCATCGGGCATGCCCGATTCCTGGTTGTTGCGGTAGGCGTTGACGCCGGTGCGTTGGTAGACGCCCGTCGCCATCAACGTGCCGAAAAGCTTCCAGCCGTCCAGCAGGCGCTGGTTCGTCCTCATAGCCACTGCCAGGTCGTCCATGGCTTTGAAGAAGCCCTTCGGATCGTAGATGGGAATGCCCCTGGTGCCACGGGCCGCTATCGCCTTCAGGTTTTTGGAAGCCATCACCGCGCCCGCGCCGGTGCGGCCCGCCGAACGATGCCGGCTCACCGTGATCGAGCCGAAGGTGACCAGGTTCTCGGCGGCCCGCCCGATGCAGGCTGTATCCAGCTCGGCTTCTCCCAGCTCATGCTTGATGGCCTCATCGACCTCGGGGACGTCCTTGCCCATAAGTTGCCTTGCGTCCCTCAGCTCGACCGTGTCGTCCTGAATCCAGATATACGTGGGGCGCTTCGCTCTTCCGGTGATCACCATGTGATCGTATCCGGCCCATCGCATCTGAGGCCCGAACGCTCCGCCGACCGCACTATCCCCAAAGAGGTTGTAGGCCGGGGACTTGAACGTCCACTTCATCTTGCTGCCGGCGCCGTAGCAGGTGCCGCCCAGCGGCCCCAACCCGGCGATGAGCACGTTGTCCGGGCCCAGGGGGTCGGCCCCGATGCCGACTTTCAGAAAGTGCTGCCAGAGCAGCCAGGAGTTGACGCCCTCGCCGCCCACAAAGTTACGGCACAGGTCGCCGGACATGGGCTCTTTGGTTATCTTCTCGGTGTTGAGGTCGATCCTGAGAATCTGTCCTCGGCCTTTCATATCATCTACTCCTTGTCTGCCTGGGATTGTCGCTTGCCTGCGGTGACCTGGTGCGGCTCCAGGTACTGGAGGCAAGCGCGTCCGGTCCCAGTGTCTTTGGGCAGGCTCTCCTCAGGCCTGGGCGGGCAGTACTTCACACAGATGGGGTCGCCGCCGCAGAGGTCGCACTTGAGCACCTGTTTGTTGGGGCCGACCTGGATGGCGCCGAAGGGGCAGGCGTCGACGCAGGCCAGGCAGCCGATGCACATCTGTTCGTTGATGGCCACGGCGCCGGTGCGTTCATCCAGGGTCATCGCGCCTTCGATGGGGCAGACCGACTGGCAGGGAGGGTTATTGCAGTGGCGGCAGATGATGGGGGTGGGGAAAGGGCTCTTCTCCGAAAAACCGATGCGGATGCGGGCCAGGTGGGGGTTGATCACGCCGGCCTTGTTCAGCGAGCAGACCATCTCGCACATGCGACAGCCGTCGCAAAGCTCCCTTACCGCCCGGAACACTTTGGTCCGAGGCTGTGTTTCAATCGCCATGTGTTTCCTCCTGTGCCGGTTTGCCGCGTCTCCTCAGGGTGCCTAACAGTATACCAGAAACCGGACGTTCTGAGAAAGAATGGGGATTCGGAAAGGGGTGCTGTCATTGAGAAGCCTGCTGGATACCCGCCAGCTTGCTGGCGGGAGGAAAGCG
>JAUSJJ010000047.1 GCA_030647705.1 Dehalococcoidia bacterium | reverse complement strand
CAGGTGCAGGTGGCCCCGGGGATAATTTGTAGCCGGACAACCCACGCTCTCCCCAGCCATCCCCGGTCCTCCCCGAGGTTGCAGGGCCGCAGCAGGCACGGGAATGGCATTCGGCAGGATAGCGGCGCCTCCGCACTGCGGTTTGACACCCCGCCCGCCTTATGCTAGTATTTCACCCACGTTTTCCCGACCGAATGCTCTCTCCTTCACCAGATTCAGAGCGTATTCGGTATCTGTGGGGGACGCTCCAGGAGACGTTTTCACGTAGTGCGAGGTAAGCCGTCGGCGTCAACGTTGCCTGCGTTTGCGCGAAGCCTAGAAGGGGAGAGGGAAGGTGCAGAGGTATATCTTTGTTCGCCTGTTCCAGGCGCTTGTTACGCTCTTCGTAATGAGCATCGTTGTCTTCTTGCTCGCCCGTCTCACGGGTGATCCCCTCCACCTCATGCTCCCGGCAGACGCCAAACCCGAGGACTACGAACGCGCCCGCATCGAACTGGGGCTGGACCAACCCCTTCCTGTCCAGTACTGGGTATTCATCTCTCATGCGGTACGAGGCGACCTGGGTGAGTCGCTGCGGATGCGGATTCCCGTCACCGAGCTGATCGGCACCCGCCTGCCCAGGTCGCTGGCGCTGGGGGGGGTGGCCATGGTCATCGCCCTGCTCGTCGCCGTGCCGCTGGGGGTGCTTTCCGCGGTGAAGCGAGGCACGTTCATCGATACGGTGGCCAAGGTGTTCGCCTTCCTGGGCATGTCCATGCCCATGTTCTGGCTGGGCATTGTGCTCATCTTTGTCTTCTCGGTGATGCTGAACCTGCTGCCAAGCTACGGCATGGGCGGTCCCAGCCACTACATTTTGCCCGCGATCACGCTCGGCTGGTTCGTGGGGGCCTCCATCATGAGGCTGGTGCGTTCCACGATGCTAGACGTGCTGGGCAGCGAGTATGTGAAGATGGCCCGGATCAAGGGACTCCCTGAGCACATCGTCATCTGGAAGCACGCCTTCAGGAATGCGCTGATCCCGCCCCTGACCATGGCCGGCTTCTACTTCATCCTGCTGATAGCCACGGCAGTGATCGTGGAGACGGTGTTCGCCTGGCCTGGTATGGGTATGCTGGCCTACGATGCGGTGATATGGCGCGACTACCCCCTGATACAGGGCGTAGTGCTGGTAATCGCGGCCATGATGATATTCGCGAACCTGCTTGTTGATATGCTGTACGCCTACATAGACCCTAGAATCAGGTATAGGTAGCATGGCCCTGGACGCGACTCGAGAGAAGACACCTGTGGCAAACTGGAAGCTGGCGCTGCGCGGTGTACCCTGGATTCCGGCGTTCGTGCTGGTGACCATGGTGCTGGTTGCCATTTTTGCCGATTTCATCGCCCCGCATTCACCCACCGAGACTTCCCTGCCGCACAAGCTACAGCCGCCATTCTGGCAGGCAGGAGGCAGCACCACCTATCTCCTGGGAACGGACGCGCTGGGACGGGACGTCCTGAGCCGCCTGATGTTCGGGGCCAGGTACTCACTGATCGTATCACTGGCCGCCATCGTGGTCGGCACTTCGTTCGGGGCGGCGCTGGGCCTGATCGCAGGGTACTGCGGCGGCTGGGTGGACTCCCTGATCATGAGGGCGACAGACGTCATGCTCTCGCTTCCGGTGATCCTGCTGGCCTTGCTGCTGGCAGTATCGCTGGGCCCCAGCTTCATCACTATCATCATTATCGTCGCCGCTGTGCTCTGGGCGCGCTATGCCCGCATCATCAGGGGCGAGGTCTTGTATTGGAAGACTCAGGACTTTGTGGCGCTGGCGCGGGTGGCCGGGGCCTCTGGATTCAGGATTATCTCGCGACACCTGTTCCCTAACGTTCTGAACACCCTTCTGGTCCTGGCCACCATGCAGGTAGGCTGGGCCATCATCATGGAGGGCTCTCTCAGTTTCCTGGGGGCTGGAGTGCCGCCGCCCACGCCCTCGCTGGGCTCCATGGTCTCCGACGGCCGGAACTACATTGCCAGCGCCTGGTGGATCGCCATGTTCCCCGGCCTGGCCATTCTACTTATAGTGCTTTCTATGAACCTCTTCGGCGACTGGATGCGAGACGCTTTCGACCCCAAACTGCGGCAGATGTAGTATCATTTCCTCTCTCCCCTGGCGGGAGAGAAAGAGTGAGGGGGCTTTAGGGATTTCACCCTCACCCCGTATTAAATACGGGGCAGGCTCCAGACCCTCTCCCCTCAAGGGAGAGGGGATTAGACACAAGGACGTGACGATGCTTCTGGAGGTAAAGGACCTCAAGACCTATTTTCACACCAGGCGCGGCGTGGTCAAAGCTGTCAACGGCGTCAGCTTCACCCTGGACGCTGGCAAGACGCTGGGACTCGTCGGTGAATCGGGGTCAGGCAAGTCCATCACCGCGCTCTCTTTGCTGCGGCTGGTCCCCGAGCCGGCGGGACGCATCGCTGGCGGTGAGATACTCCTGGACGGCGAAGACCTGGTGAAGAAGAGCGCCCGAGAAATGAGGCGGATCCGCGGCGCCAAAGTGTCCATGATATTGCAGGACTCGATGATGTCCTTGAACCCGGTGTACACCGTGGGCAATCAGGTAGCGGAGTCCATCATCGCTCATCAGAGCATCCCCCGGGGGGAGGTTCACAGCAAGGTGGTGGAGATGCTCCGCCTGGTACGCATACCTGCGCCCGAGCGTCGGGCCAAGCAGTACCCCCACGAGATGAGCGGGGGCATGAGGCAGAGGGTGAGCGGGGCTATCGCCTTTTCCTGCCAGCCCAGCCTGCTCATCTGCGACGAACCTACCACGTCCCTGGATGTAACCATTCAGGCGCAATACCTGAAGCTGCTCAAGGACATACAGCGCGAGACGGGGGTAGCCGTGCTCTTCATCACCCACGACCTGGGGGTCGTGGCCAAGATCTGCGATGACATAGCGGTGATGTACGCGGGCAGGATCGTAGAAATGGCGCCGGCGATGGAGTTACTGACACGGCCCATGCACCCCTATACCGAGGCGCTGATGAAATGTCTGCCCAGCCTGGACAAGAACGTCTCCAGGCTGCCCAGCATTCAGGGCGCGCCGCCGACGCTGCTGCAGATGCCCCCCGGCTGCTCCTTCTGGCCCCGCTGTCCGGATGTGCGGCCGGCCTGCAAAGAACAGTACCCGCCGTTCATTGCTCTGAACGAACATCACTCAGCCAGTTGCTGGAAGCTGTCATGACTGCAGACAAAAGCATTCTTCTAGAAGTCCAAGGCCTGAAAAAGTACTTCCCCGTCACCGAAGGACTGGTGTTCCTGCGTACCGCCGGATATGTGAAAGCGGTAGACGACATAGACTTCGAGCTGCCGGAGAGGCAGACGCTTGGCCTGGTCGGGGAGTCTGGATGCGGCAAGACCACCACGGCCAGGGTCATACTCCGGCTGGAGGAACCCACGAGCGGTCGCGTCTGTTTCCAGGGCAAGGATGTCTCCAGGCTGGGCGGCGCCGATCTCAGGCGCTATCGCGCTGCAGTCCACGCAGTGTTTCAGGACCCCACCAGCTCGCTGAACCCCAGAATGCGGGTGGGCTCGATCATCAGTGAGCCGCTCGAGGTCAGCGGCAAGATACCACGCTCGGAGATCAAGGACAGGGTCAAGGAGTCGCTGGACTTCGTCGGTCTGAATCAGGACAGCGCCGGGCTTTTTCCCCATGAGTTCAGCGGCGGGCAGCGGCAAAGGGTAGCTCTGGCACGGGCCTTCGCCCTGCGCCCCAGGCTGATCGTCCTCGATGAACCGGTCTCTTCGCTCGACGTGTCTATCCGGGCCCAGATACTGAATCTGGCCAAGGATATGCAGGAGCAGGCTGGAATCAGTTTCCTGCTCATATCCCATGACCTGGCCACTGTCAGATACATGAGTCACCGGATTGCCGTAATGTACCTGGGAAAGATCGTTGAGGCCGGAGCCAGGGACGAGGTGTACTCGCATCCCCTGCATCCATATACTTCAGCGCTCCTGTCTGCGGCCTCACCGCTGCGCCCTGGAGATCAGCAGAAGGAGGTAGTGCTTACTGGAGAAGTATCGAGCCCATTGAATCCGCCGAGCGGGTGCCGCTTCCACCCTCGATGCGACCGGCGAATGAAGTCCTGTTCCGACACCGAGCCTCAGTTGAAGCCGGCGGGCGCGGACCACCAGGTGGCCTGCCACCTCTACTAGGCAAGAACAGAATCACGGCATGCCCGTGCGTGTCGGGTCGAAGTCTATCACATTGGTTGACTGCATCCGCAGGGTTCCCTTCCTGGAGAGACAAGAAAATTCGAGGAGGTAAGAATGAGTAGATTGCCCAAGATCATGCTGGGAGTCGTCGCGCTGGCCCTGATTTTGGCGCTGGTGGCTTCCGCCTGCACATCGAACCCCACCGCCACACCGGCGCCCACGGCAACGTCCGCGCCGACTGCCACCAGGCCGGCGGCTACCGCCGTGCCCACGCCGACAATCGCCGGTCCGTCAGCCACCGCGACGGCGACGCCGGTACCTGCCACGCCAACCCCGGCGCCGCCCACGGCAGTACCCAAACCCACCGGCACGTTCACGCTGGCCCTGAACACCCTGCTGGCGCAAACGTTCGACCCCAGGCTGGCCGCCAGCACCGACCCTCAGACCAACCTCGGGCCCGTCATGGACTATCTGGTGGGAGTAGACAATGATGGCAAGCTGGCGCCCGGGCTGTCCACCAGTTGGGCCATTGCGCCCGACGGCCTTTCCTGGACGTTCAAGCTCAGACAAGGCGTCAAGTTCCACAACGGCGATGAGTTCACCGCTGACGACGTGAAGTTCACCCTGGACTCCTTCATGGGGCCCGATTCCAAAAGCAGCTTCGCCGCGTCTTTCAGGGCGGGTATCGCCGGCGTCGAAGTGGTTGACAAGTACACGGTCAAGGTCAACACCAAAGGCGCCTGGGGCGTCTTCCCCTATGCCGTCTCCCCCCTGGAGGGCGTCGAGGGCATGATGCTGCCCAAGAATTACATTGACAAGGTGGGCTGGAAGGACTTCGCCAAGAAGCCGGTCGGCACCGGCCCCTGGAAGCTGGTCAGCTACGAGGTCGGCGTCTCCAACATCTACGAGGCCAACGAGGGCTACTGGGGCCAGGTACCCAGGTTCAAGACCCTCAAGATGTTCCAGATACCCGAGGAGAGCACCAGGATCGCCATGCTCAAGAAGGGCGAGGCCGACGCCATAGACATATCCATCTCCTCCAAGAAGCAGGTGGCGGACGCCGGCTTCAAGGTGAAGACCATCTCGGATGCATGGAACCATTCCATCGTGCTCTACGGATCGGCTTTGCCTGCGGCAGGGCCCACCTACAAGAAAGAAGTGCGCCAGGCCCTGTCCCTGGCCGTCAACCGGGATGAAGTGGCCAAGTTCATCTACGACGGCGATGCCGTTCCGGGCGCCCAGCAGACGCTGACTCCGGTAACGCTCGGCTTTGATCCCAATCTCAAGCCGGACCCGTACGACGTGAACAAGGCCAAGCAGCTTCTCAAGGACGCCGGCTACGAGAACGGGTTCTCCATCAACCTGTACACCTTCCCCCAGGCAGGCAACCCGGAGCTGGGGCGCCTGGCCGAGGTGGTGGCCGGCTACTGGGACAAGATCGGGGTGAAAGCCACCATCATTCCCATAGACCTCGCGGGAATGCGCGCGATGTACAACGCCAAGCCACAGCCCGATAAGCTGGTAGGGCAGGCGTCCACCTTTGCCCTGATCCAGAGAGGTTCCAGCATCAACCAGATGCGCCTGCTTTACCACAGCCAGGACGTGTTCAGGATCGACCAGAACCCGGAGGTCGACAAGCTCCTGGACGACTCCCTGAAAGAGCCGGACGCCAAGAAAGTGGATGAGAACATCAGAAAGGCCGCCCGGATCGAGTTCGATGACGCTAGAGGCTTCTCTGTAGTGCGCCCGAACATGCTGCTGGGGCTGGGCAAGAACGTCGGGGACATTCAGGTCATCAAGGGACTCCCAAATTGGACCAAGATGATGGCTTCCGCAACGCCCGCCAAGTAGGCTGGTTACACCGGCAGAGCCAGTTCTGCCTTAG
>JAUSJJ010000045.1 GCA_030647705.1 Dehalococcoidia bacterium | reverse complement strand
TGAGGATCGATAGGCGTGTTGTTGTTGTTTTGTTCCATTCTTACTTAAATCCCGAAACAGTGCATTCAAAACCGGTGACCGCCTTGCTCACTGGGGCCATGAGATCACAACGTGGCCAAGCGCTGTTTGATTTTGGCCATGAACCAGAGTCTCCTCCTGGCCCGTCTCCTTTGGTCGACAGCGCAGACAAGCCCGAAAGCCTGCCTGCTCAGCAGCATCGGCTGAAGAAAAGAAAACAACGTGCTCGCGCCTGGGCCGCCTGGCAGGACAAGATGGCCTGCAGTATATGCCGGTAGTGGCTACCGCATAGAATAGACGCTGGTCATACCTCTTGTCGCGCCTCAACACGATCTCCCAGCATTGGTCGTTCGTCATGTCAGTCAAGTCTAGCGTCCCCATCAGTGTCCTCACGGGCGGCCTATCGTCCCAGGTGCTCGCCTCGCCTGAGTCGTTCCGGCAATTAGTGACTTCCTATCATGATGCGCCGTCCAGTCTGGCCGATAGTGATGTTGTCGGCTTGGCTGATTATAGCACGATGTTTTCCGCTTAGACATAGCACCCGAGGTCTTGGTTATGCAGTCTGGCAGCGCATATCGAAGAACAGCCACGATGGAGGGTTAGTGACGGTACGACATTCGCTCTCGAGAGTGGGGGATCTCGCCAGAAAGCGAGCGTGCCCCAACATTCCGCCCAAATGTGCAACCAGAGCGGTTGCCTATGGCCTCTAAGATCGCACACTGCCGGGTTTGATCGAATCTAGCTCCACGTACTCGGTCGGATGCTCCACAAAGGGAATGCCTTGACACGTGCTTGGGGTGGCCGCATACACCGTGTTGTCAATCGTGGATAAGGAGTTCCCGTTTTGGTGCAACTGCACCGAACGGCTCTAACTTCTTGCGCACATGACCGGCTTCGGTGTATTATTCCGAACAACAATAGCCCTCTCGATCTCCCGCCTCAAAGCTTACAGGGATGACGACACCGGCATAGACTGGAGCGACAATGACGCGTGGGCCCGATGCGTCTCGCATTTGTAGACCGGCCTTCTGAACGCAGAAAACTGCGCCAGATAGCGCACGCTGTCGGCCACGATGTCGATGGTCTTCTGGCTCTTGGCCTCGCTCTTGGCGCAGAGGCGATAGCCTGCGATCAGGGCTGAGAGCTCTGTCGGCGCGTTTTCTGACGAAGCAGGTACCCCCTTTGACAAAGGGGAGATTTCGCCCTAGAATAGATTCGGTCTTGCGGGAGTAACTCAGGTGGTAGAGTTCCTGCCTTCCAAGCAGGTTGTCGCGGGTTCGAGTCCCGTCTCCCGCTCCAGAAAACGACGCTGTTTTCGCATGTTTCCGTGCTCCTGACCGGTATTTGGCGGGCAAATACTAAAGAGAAACCTCCTGCACATATTTCCTTTGGGCGATTGGAATCTATATTGCAGCGTCTCTCCTCTTCTTTCAACCTCTACCGACAATAATGTTACTCTATCGGCGGGGTACCTCCTTTTTTTGTTTTCGCCTTCCACCTCCCCCGACCTCCAGTATCAGCATATACGGTTTTCACGTAGATTGACTACCCCGAAACACTGTCAAATACGATTGTCACATTCCGTCATGAATGTCAAGGCTCACCCTCCTCATGATGGGAACCGATGACGCCGTCAGCCGCAGTCACCCTCAGTGGATTGGTGACGGAGATGAAGCGAGTCCGCCTCTTGGCCTTCGCCCGTCGGATCTATGGAACCACTGCAATAGCCTCCACTTCGACCAGGAAATCGGGACGGGCCAAGGCCGGCACCACCGCCGTGGTGGAAGCCGGAGGATCCTGGGGGAAGTACTTTTGTCGGCCCTCGGCATATTGGGGGAACAATGCCGGATTGGTCAGGAAAGCAGTCAGTTTAAGCACATCTTTGTAGCCGACGCCCGCCTCGTTCAGTACGATGCCCATGTTCACAAAGGCTTGCTCTACCTGGGCGGCGATGTTTCCAGGGCCGGCCAGGTTTCCCTGCCGGTCGCGGCCCACCTGCCCGGAGACGTAGAGGGTATTGCCAATTCGGGTTGCCATTGTGTATTCCTGAGGCTTGCCTGTCCAGGACGGTTCGATGAATTCGACGTCCTTTGATAACGACACAATCGCCTCGGTCTCAACCATGAGCTCCGGAAACGCCAGGGCGCTGACCATCACCGTGGTGTTGGCCGGATACGGGCTCCGGAAGTGCTTGCGGTAGGTTTCCAGGAATGGCGGGAACAATAGCGGGTTGATGAGGAAGTTGCGAACCATGGCTACGCGTCGAATGTCCGCTCCTGCCAGCGACAGCGCACCGGCCACGTTGGCAAGTGTCTGCTCTGCCTGAGCCAGCAGGTCGCCAGGGCCAACGATTCGGCGGTCCGGGCCAAACGCCACCTGTCCTGATACGTAGAGCACGTCATCCGCCTGGACTGCCTGCGAGTAGCTGGGGCGTTGTCCTGGAGGGCTCGCCGGATTGAAATGATGGCGGACCTTGGGGGACAGGACGGCCACTGCCTCTATCTCCACCAGCAGCTCCGGGAGCGCTAAAGCATTGACTGCCAGCAAAGTTGAGGCTGGCGGATCTTGAGGGAAATAGCGAGAGCGAGCAGCCAGCACGGCCGGGGTGTAAGCAGGATTGGTGATGAATGTAGTCAGTTTGACCACGTCGCTCAAGGCGCCGCCGGTGAGCTCGACCGCCTGTTTCAGGTTCTGCATGACCTGCTCCGTCTGAGCGGCGATGTCGCCACGGCCTACCACCTTCCCTTTGTCGTCCCAGGCCACCTGCCCTGACACGTAGACTGTGTTGCCGGCCTTGACCGCCTGAGAATAGCTCGCAGGACGCACCGCATTCCCTGGGTTGTAGCGTTCAATAGTCATGTTTTCCTCCTCAAGAAGAATCGATAGTGGTATGTTTTCAAACCTGAACCGGCTTTGTCTGGTTGGTCGGTTACCGGGTGTGAGCGCCGACCGCAGGCGTTACCTCCACTAACGCCTCATAAGACGCCTGGCCAAATGGAAATGGCAGCCACCCCGTCCCGTCGACTATATGGTCGGGTAAGGTGCGCTCAGCGCTGGTAACCCGGTTCATGCCGAACCAGCCGCTTCTGAGCCAGACCACACCGGGCAATACGTCGGCGGTGACCCGAGCCTGGGCACGAAATTCGCCGCGCTCGTTTCGAGCTGTGACATCATCTCCATCCTTGACGCCGCGTTTGCCTGCATCGGAAGGGTGTATCCACACGACTGGCACGGGATTCAGCCTGGCCAGGGTGGACACGGCGCGGCCCTCGTCGTAGAAGGAGTGGAAGTGGCCTATGCTCCTCCCTGTACGAAGCACCAGCGGGTATCGCGGTGACAGAGACTGTTGGCTCCTGAGCGTCTCGTCCGCCTTAGGCGGATGGTACTCCGGCAAGGGCGGCAGTCCCATCTCCACGCAGCGCTGCGACCAGAACTCGACCTTGCCCGATGGAGTATGAAACTTGAAATCAGGATAGGCCACGTGGCTGATGGCCAGGGGCGCCCGCCCGCCCTGGCATCGGAGATCAGACACGGTGACGCCTCCAGTAGCAGGGTGCCGCAGCAAGGCGTTGATGACATCTTCGTGGTCGCGCCATGGGTAGAAGCCGTCGATCCCGAGCCGTCTTGCCATCTCTTTGAGCACCCAGGTGTTGGAGCGGGCCTCGCCCACGGGCTCCAAAGCCTGCTCCATGAGGTGGACATAGGTGTTGGTGCAGCGTACGCCCTGTTCCTCTAGCCATGAAGTCCCAGGCAGCGCCAGATGGGCGACGCGGCGGGTGGTCTCGGTGAGGAAAAGGTCGTGGGTCACCACCAGGTCAAGGCCGCGCAGCGTCTCCTCCAGGCGCGAGCTATCGGGGAACATGGAAAGTAGATTGCTGCCCAGTATCAGCAATACGCGCAGTTTGCCTTCGGAAACCGCCTCCGGCAGGTAGGACATCTGTTGCCGGAAGTAGTCCCCCGGCGGGCGTGTTTCCGGCGCTGTAATATCGGCCAGCCCATCGCCGGAGCAGGCGGCGGCATGGCGTGGGCCAATGCCTCCACCTGGTATGCCCAGATTGCCCGTCAGCGCCGGTAGGCACGATATGGCCCGGGTGCTGAGCCATCCGTTGGCCGACTTGGCCATCGAGCTGGCGCCCACGACCAACACGGCAGGCTTGGTCGTGGCATAGGCTCTGGCCATCTCTCGAATATCGGCAGGCGAAACCCCGGTGATGGACGCTGCCCATTCCGGCGTCTTGTCCCGTACATGCTCCGCCAGCTCGGCGAAGCCCACTGTGTGTTGTTCGATAAAGGCAGTGTCGTGCAGCCCCTCGGCGATGATCACGTGGATCATAGCTAAAGCAAGGGCAGCGTCTGTGCCTGGACGGACCAGGAGCACGTCGTCGGACTGGCGGGCTGCCTCACTAACGCGGCAGTCGATAGTTGCCAAGCGAGCGCCGCGTTTCTTCGCTGCCATAACGTTCCTTGCGGTGTGGGGCTGGCCGGCGAAGTTGGCGCCCCAAAGCAGGACATATCGGGAATTTGCCGCCAGGTCTTCTTTGGTATGTACGTTGAGTATGCCGGTCAGCGCAAGCCCGGCCGCTCCGAATCCCCAGCAGAAGATTGCCCCCAACCACCTCTGGCATCCGTACATATTGCTGAAGCGATTCGCGAGGCGTACACCAAGGCCGTTCTGCTGAGCGCCATGAGCGACCCAGAGGCCAACACGCTCTCGCCCCGCCGCGATCATACGCTCTGCGATAAGGTCGAGAGCCTGCTCCCAGGTAATGGTCTCCCACTTGTCTCCGTCGCGTCGCAAAAGAGGCCTTCGCAGGCGATGAGGACTGTGGACAATCTCCGGAGCGGACTGTCCCCGAATGCACAAGAAGCCCTTGCTGTCAGGGTTGGTGTGGTCGCCCCGCACGTTGACGACACGCCCGTCCCTTACCTCGACCTCCATGCCGCACATGGTGGGATGGCACCATATGCCGCACATGGTCCTGACGAGGCGACGGCCGTCTCCGCCAGGCGTGGCGCTTTTTGCTTGTGTGTTTGTCATTCCGTCTCTGC
>JAUSJJ010000025.1 GCA_030647705.1 Dehalococcoidia bacterium | reverse complement strand
TGAGGCGTAACCCTGCCGCATTTTTGGCAGGTGATACCATTGGGCCACCTGGCATTCTTGAGCCATTCAAGGCAGGCATTATCATCGGGGAAATCTCGGTCGAAGTCTTTTGTGCTATACTTCTGCATGGCGGCTACCTCTTACCTTTGATAGCCTAAGTGTAGCATAAAAAGTTACGTGTGTCAAGGGGAACATCGCCTTAAATTATGGTTAAATTCCGGCCTCGAACCAGTGTGAACGACCGTTCTCCAGGTTAAACAGAGCAGCCGTAGGTTAACCTCTGGCTTCTTTCTCACGACCCATGACGGGTCATCTATAGCTTGCTTTAGCCCCCGATTCCCCTCAGGTATCCATCCAGATTGCGCCTGGTCTCGACAATATTGTCACCACCGAACTTCTCCAGGAAGGCATCGGCGAGCACCAGCGCCAGCATGGCCTCACCCACTACACCCGCCGCAGGCACAACGCAGACGTCGCTGCGCTCCTGGTGGGCCAAGACCCTTTGCCCAGTCTTTATGTCAACCGATGGCAACGGTGCGCCGAGCGTAGGAATCGGCTTCACCGCCCCGCTGACCACAACCGGCTCGCCGTTGGTCATGCCGCCCTCGATGCCTCCGGCGCGGTTGGTGAGATGCCGCCAGCCCTTGCCGGGCTCGATGACATCGTGGACCTGGGAGCCGGGAAGTCCGGCAGCGGCAAAGCCGGCGCCGATCTCCACACCCTTGACCGCATTGATGCTCATGATGGCCTGGGCAATGCGGCTGCTCAGCTTGCGGTCCCACTGCACATGGCTGCCCAGTCCGATGGGGACACCGGTAGCGATGACCTGGAAGACGCCCCCCAACGTGTCGCCCCTGGCCTTTGCCGCCTCGATGGCCGCGACCATCGTCTGCTGCGCCTCTCCGTCAGCCGTGCGCACGAGCGAGCGCTCCACCGCCGCCCAGTCGATGGCCTTGCCGGGTTGTGCCTGCGTCCCGCCAATGGACAGGGTATGGCTGTGAATTTCGACGCCGAACTCCTCGAGGAACCGGCGCGCGACCGCTCCCGCAGCCACCCTGGCCGCTGTCTCACGGGCGCTGGCACGCTCCAGGATGGCCCGGACATCCCCCTGATGGTACTTCAAGGCGCCCGGCAGGTCGGCGTGGCCGGGACGGACGCGAGTCACCGGATCAGCCCCCGTTTGCGTGGCCGAGACGCTCATGGCCTCTTTCCAGTTCTCCCAATCGCGGTTCTGGACGATCAGGGCAATAGGGCTGCCCAGGGTCAAGCCGAAACGCACGCCGGAGAGTATCTCGGCATGGTCCTGCTCGATCTTCATCCGGGCGCCGCGCCCGTAGCCGGCCTGGCGCCGCCGCAGGTCCCGTGCGATGTACTCTTCATTGAGGCGCACCCCCGCCGGCACGCCCTCGACGATGGCCACCAGAGCCTTGCCATGAGATTCGCCCGCAGTAAGAAACCTCAACATATTATCTATCCCTGGGCCTGCATTGCCCTTGCGCCGGCTTCGAACATCACTGATACAGGCGCTTTCTGGCCCGTCCACAACTCGAATGACGCCGCACCCTGATAGATGAGCATGGAAAGTCCCCCAAGAGTGCGTGCGCCGGCTTCAGCCGCCTCCTTGAGGAACGGTGTCTCGATAGGATTGTAGATTACATCGAAAACGAGCGCCCCCTTCGGGATGAGTCCGGCAGGCAGCGGTGATTGCCCTTCGGCATAGCTGTGCCTCATACCCATGGTGGTACAGTTGACTATGAGATGACACTCCTTCACACGCTTCGCCAGATCAGCGCCGCTCCATGGCAGCGTGGCAATCCTGGTCGCGGATTGCTTTCCGAGCACAGCGACCAGCGTTTGGGCCCGCTCCGGCGTACGATTGGTGATATATACAGCCGCGGCTCCGGCTTCGGCCAGGGCAAAGCAGATAGCCCGGGCAGCGCCGCCGGCGCCCAGGACAAGCGCCACCTTGCCTTCCGGCTCGAATGCGCCGTCTTCCCGCAGCGCATGGAGGAAACCGCCCGCGTCGGTGTTGTGGCCCTCCAGTTTGCCCGCCCGATTGACGACCGTGTTTACTGCCCCAATGAGCCTCGCGGAATCGGCCAGCGCGTCCACCATGCTGATAAGGGTCTCCTTGTAGGGCACCGTGACATTGGCGCCCAGGTACTCAGGCTGCCGCAGCCGCTGCACCATGCCTGCGACCTCGCCCGGAGGCAACTCCCAGGCGCAGTACCGAACATCCAGCCCGAGGTGATCGAACGCAGCCTGCTGGAAGATCGGCGAGATCGAGTGCTTGAGCGGATAGCCCATGATGCCGGCGTTTCTGGTCAAGGCTCGCCTTCCTCGCGCCGCGTCGAACGCTGCTGGTCGAGATAGCCCTGCAGTATGAAAGAGGCAGCTATCGCGTCCCTGTGCTGCTTCTTCTTGTCTCTCTTTGTCCCGGACTCGATCATCACAAGGTCCGCCGCGACGGTTGACAGCCTCTCGTCCCAGGTTTCGACTGGTACCGGGCTGACTTCAGACAGACCGTCGACAAAGGCCTGCACCTTCTGCGCCTGCGGCCCGAGGCTGTCGTCCATCGAACGAGGCAGCCCGGCCAC
>JAUSJJ010000024.1 GCA_030647705.1 Dehalococcoidia bacterium | reverse complement strand
CGCGTCCTGTCCAGCATGGCGTCGAAGATCTTCAGCGTGGGGTACTTGCTTTTCTTCATGGAGTTGATGTAGCTGTTTGCGTACTCCGGGGGATACCCCTTCGCCAGCAGCATCTTCCTAAGCTGATAGCTCGTTTTGTCCCACTCATTCTGCAACCGTTCGATGTCCGCTCCGCCCTTGACCTGCAGGTGCTTGGTCAACGCCGTCCTCAAGTCCCAATAGGGCCGCAGGGAATCGATGAGCGATTGGCGCTCCCGTTCAATAGCTTGCGCCGTTTCCGGCAGGTCTTTCACCCAGTCTCTTTCGTGCGCCTGAATGTATAGTCTGGTGTCTGTGTCGAGCTTCTGCAAATACTCATCGGCCTTGCCGTAGGTCGCCGCCCAATCGGGCAGGTTATCCTGGCCGATTACCGGCTCTCTGAGAACCTCCCGATATCCTTCCATCGCCTTGTCTTCCGGCTTCTGGTTCTTCTCCAGCCACTTCCCGAAGTCTGCGGCTTGCTCGGGGTCTAACAATGACTTCATATCGAACAAGGTTGCGGAAGTAGAGAAGCGTTCCGTCAGGTAATCATCCCTGAGATCGTTGTATCGTTCCCAATTCAGCGAACCTTCCGCCTTTAGTTTGGCGATGTTCTCTATGTTCTGATCGAACCACACCTTGATACCGGCCTGCTGTTGCGCGTAGGCCCGTTCAACATCGGTGCCCTGCTGCTGGTTGCGGTCTGTCTTGATCTTCTCCGTCATAGCCGCCAGGTCTGGGTGTTGCCGTTCGAGGTCGTCTTGCGTCCCCTTTGGCAGGTCATCCCACTTCTTGCCCATTGGCGCGGCATAAGTATCTCTCAGCTTATCTCGCGTCTCCCATTCGCCACGAGGCCATGTACGCATGCCCGCGAACTGTCCAGGTAATGTCTCCCACGTCCCGTTCTTCTCAATCAGGAGGCTGGAAAGCATGAAGGGCATGGCCTTGTCCGCTGCTACCTTGAGCCAGTCGGTCGAATCCTCAAGCCGATTCCCGAAGAAATCCCGTCCGGTAACGATCTCTTGTCCCAGCGAGACCAAAGGCGATGACCGGCCCATGAGGAACTGCAAGGCCGGATTCTGCCTCACGTCCATCTTGACCAATGCGGAAGGGTCTGTCGCCGCAGCGCCCGCGAGTCCGCCTGCCAGTCGAATCATGCCGTAGGTGAATCCCCCGATGCCCACTGTAACGCCGCCGATCTCCACGGTCATAAACTTGCCGCCGTCGCCGCCGTACTTTGGCGGTAGCGGGTTCAGCTTGGGACTCTGCCCCATGGCTATCGACAGGCCCACATAGGAGGCCGTCAGAGCTGCCAGGACGCCCCCTATGGCCTTCTGCGCCTCTCTAGCCGTCACATTAGCCGCCGGGTTGCCAAACATATCCCTCAGCACCATCACATTGACTCGGAGATACCTCGGCGCGAACAGCGCAGTGCTTTCCATCGCTCTCTGTGTGCCGCCAGCGCCAATTGCCTTCGACGACATGACGCCGGTGAGCTTGTTGGCGATTTCGTCCATTTCGTTTATCGCCGACAAGGGTAAGTCCTTTACCGTCAGTCCCAGCCGTTTGGCGAAGGATTGCTCCAGCGCCTTCGACGCTTCAACACGGGCGATAATCCCCGGCGCGGTAAAGGCCGCTCCCATGCGTCCATACGTCTGCTGGTATGCCTTGCCAGCCATCGGCCCTAGCCCTGGTATCTTCCCTGCGACTTTCGCTATTCCTTCCAGGCCGCCATAGAACTCACTCAGTTCGGTAATGAGCGTAGGATGACGCGCCAGGTAGTCGGCATTCTCCGCGATGAAGCGTTCCATGTACTGCGGATTGATTGCCGTTCGGAACATGCCCATGACGGCCTTGCCCCAATGGTTCGTCGGCGTGGCCTTGCCCACTCCGGCCAACGCCAGGTTAGACAGGTCGTGCCCCAGGACAAGCCAGCCCTGAATCATGGGCCAGGATAAGTCCATGCTGGCGGTTAGAGAGACGCTGGCGCGGGTGAGTTCGGACGCCTTGCGCAGCGCCGCGTTGACCTCTTCGTGTTTGAACTTATCATTTATCATCTTGGCCAGGTCTTTGCCGTACATGACCACAGTCCCGTTTTCATCCCGCACGTCTTCGATGATCTTGTTTCTGAGTGCGGGGACTTCGTAGACAACGCCTTCCGTGGCGGTTGGGGTCTGCGCCCTCAGTTTGGCAGCTTTATATATTGGCGCATAGGCTCGCCAGTCTTTTCTAGTCATGTCAACGGTAGCCTGCCTCTTGGCCTTATCCGCCGCCAGAAGGGTCTGTAAATCAACCTTGGCCTTGTCCGCGCCGGACTTGGCTTCGTCGAGGATGGCATTGATTATGTTAGCCCGTTGTTCTTGTGCGGTTAGTGGGGTTCCCCCCGCCATTCTCTGCCCTTGTCCGGTTGTTAGTGGAACTGATTTTGCCAGTTTACCCCTTAGTGTTCCTGCTATGCCTGGGTTTGTCTTCTCCAATGCTTGGAACATCTGCTCTGTGGCGGTAGAAACCTGCGGGGTTCTCGCTTGACCCGTGGGAACGGTAGGCAATGCCCCCTTAGCCGCGGCGCTCTCTGCCGCAGAGGGCACGGCAGGGGACAACGGGGCTTCTGGTATGACTTGGGTGGCCGTGGGTTCCTTGCCCATGACCGCCTCTAGCCTCTGTCTCATGCCAGGAAACCGCTTCTCTAAGGCGTCAATGGTTGGCCCCGGCAGGCTCTCGCCGCGTGAGGCCCTTCTGACCGCGCCGAGCAGTTTCAGGGAGTCCCGATAGGTTTCGTTGGCCTGAGCGACGTCCCATTTACCCATCGGGTCGAGCTTGGACTCATATAGCGCATCCTTGAAGTCCTTGAGCAGGTTCTCACCAACGGACTGAACGCCGATATCCATACGCTGCGAGATCGTCTTAGTCATGGGGAACATGACCTCGGCCGCTCTCATGCCTGCGATGCGGTTGTACGCCTGCCCGGAGGCGATGGCCAGGCCCTCGTCCGGCGGAGCATACCGATAGCCCAACTTAATGGCCTTGCCCATGTCATTCGGCCCGAACACCATACGCTTTTCCCCGGTTGTCTTGCTGCCGGGGACTCGCGCCGCCGTGGGGTGCATGATGACGGGCTTTTCCCGTTCGATGGCTACCATGAATCGGCCGACATAGGTCTCGCCGGGTTCGAGTTGCCGCAGGTGAACCGGAACACCCTCGACATCCTTCAGCTTGCCCAGAGCTTCCCAGCCCGCTTGGTGCTGGTTCACCCACTGACGCAACGCCTTCCCTTCATCACCTACCCACTCAAAGCTATCGGGTTGGCCCAGGACATTCCCCTGGTCTTTGCCGTTGAAGGCGAGTCCCCGCTTATTCTCTTTAGGCACGATGGCCGGATGGTGGATAATCCCCTTTTCGTCCACCTGGAACAAGTCCTTATAAGGCTTGCCCTTCCACGGAGTCCGTGGATCAAGGAAAGTTGCCATCAAGGTCTTCGTCTGGTTGCTCCCGTATTCCTGTCCGGCGTCTCGCACCACGCCAGCCTTCGCTATCAACGTCACTTCGTCAATCTGGCCCTTTGTGGATGGCCGGATGGCCAGGAGGCGGCCGGTGGCTCCCAATGTGCCCCTGCTCCCCTGGACTTGCAGCCGTTCGGGGTGTCGTTTGGCGACATCTGCGATAAGCTCGGCATTCGAAGGCATTGCCGTCAAGGAGAGCTTAGTCGCCTGCCCCGGCAACCTCTTTGCTACCTGTTTGATCGCCACTTCGATAGGTTTGGCGATAGGATAGGCCATGATGCGTTCTGCGGTTGCAACGCCCTTTGCTACCTTAGACGCGCCAGAAGCCAGCTTGATGGCTCCTGCTGCTCGGGCCGCTATCGACACGCCCTTGATCGGCGCTGCAAACGGAACGATGTTGAGCGGGTTCAAGCCTTCTTCGGCCAAGCCCTTTATCAGAGGCAACGGGGCCCTCCAGCGTTCCCATGCTTCCTTGCCGGAAATGGCTCCTGAACGAAGTTGCGCCTCGCTGGTCTGTTCGCCAAGGGCGAGTGTCACAGCACCTTTGTACACCTCACCCAGCACCGGCTTGACGCCGAACTCGGTTACGGCCTGGAAGGGCTTGAATACAGTCTCTACCGCTCCCAGGGGCCGTTGCCACCACTCGGACGCCGGACTGGTCATGGCCTTTATGCCGGAACCCCAGTCGAAGCCCTGACGCGGCTTCATAACGCTGTCCGGCTCAATGCCGATGCTGGACAGGTAGCCACGGAGCTTCTGCTGATTGGCAGGGGACAGCTCATTAAACCTCTGAATCCGTCGGGACTCAGGCATGTTGAGGAAGTTCTGCGCCGCCTGCTTGTACCTTGAATCGTAATCCGGCATTTATCCTCACGCCACCTGGCTGAATGCGCTCCACTGTTGCGCTGCGTTACCCGGCTGTACCGCGCCTTGCCCGCCCATCCACCACAAGTTCTTGTAGTAGTCGCCAGCTTCGGAACCAAGGAAAGACAGATACCCTTCCAACATCTGCTGCTGGGAAGGGTTCAACCTATCCCACATGGCCCTGGTGATGGCTGCGATGCTCTTCTTGTTGGCCTCGTTGATAGGTTGTCCGGCCACCAGTGCTCCGCTAGAGATATCGGCCAGCCATTGCGGGACAAGGGGCGTCTGGCCCGATGCTTCGCCGTACTCTATCCACGAGCGGGGGTTGGCCTTGAGTCCGGCTAGGTACCGTTGCTTCTCGTCGGCACGGGTCGCCGCCCTATCCGTTGCTTCGCGTTCGCCCTGCTGCCTATCGAGTTCAGTCTGACTGTTGCGCCATGCGACTTCGGCAGCTAGAGCCGCTGCTTGTTGCGCCAAAACCTGCCGGTTGTGCTCCTGCTCTGCGGCCAACTCTCGCTGCCGCTGCTCAATGGCATCTTTAGCGGCCTGAGTAGTTGCGGCCAGTTTTGCCCGTTCCAATTCCAACATTTGCTTGTTATAGGTATCTTCGGATTCCTGCGCCTTACGTTTTAATTCCAACTCTTGCTGACGTGTGTCAATCGGGGCCTTCCCCGTCACCCACGAGTTACCGGTGTCAACCCAGCCCATGATAGGAGTCCCGTCGCCACTGGTCTGGCCCGTCTCGCCCCATGTCTGGTTGATTGACCTCTTATCCCCGTTTTCGTCGATGTACTCCCTAGTCTGTGTCTTGGTCTCGGCCTTGTCTTCCTTCGGCAACAAAGAGTAGTTTCCCTTGCCGTCGTCGAAGACTCTTTCGCCGTCTATGGGGATGATCCTCGGGACACCCGGCGTCGGGTTTGCCGGAATGAACTGTCCCAGAGAGCCGTCCGGGTTGACAATGATCTTCCCGCCGTTTGGCCCATCGATTACCCGTATATCGCCAGTAGCCTTTCCAGGAGGCTTCTCTGGCCCTGGTTGCCACATGATGCCATCCCATACCCAACTGCCTGTAGGTGATGGCTGCGTGGGCATTTTGAAGGGGTCGCTGCGTCCCTCACCTAACTCCCCACCAGATGGAGGCGTACCCCCACCGCCACCTCCATCGCCAAGGGCGCCCGTACCGCCTGCTTGAGCTGCGGCAGCATCAGCGGCTGCTTGAGCAGCGGCAGCATTAGCGGCTGCTTGAGCAGCGGCCCTCTGGTTTGCACTCATATCAGGGGTTATGGGTGCAGATGTTACAGGTGGTGTTGCTGGCCCGATGGACTGCCCACTACCAGGAGGAGCCGTTCCTGCTGGACTATTCACTGGAACACCAGGACTTGAGGAAGGGGAGAATGGCCCGACTACCGGCGGCGGATTGCCCCAGGCCGCGATGTCGAAGTCGGTGCCCGCACCCCCACCTATACCCGGCGGAGTCACCGGTGTAGGCTGTACCTGAGGCGTTACAGGCGCAACAGGCGTTACTGGCGGTTGACTCACCATCGCATAGTCCACCCACGCCTGCCTACCTCTCTGAGTCGAGCCATCCCAATACTCCTGCGGCACCCCAGGGGGCGCAGTCGGATTCGTCAAATCATATTGTCCCGGCATCGCTCGGCCTCCTGCCCATTTTCTCAAGCCATTCCCGCACCCAGTCCGCGCCCATCTCCTGCTCCATTATCTCTAACGCCGTCTGGTTCATCTGGTTGAACCTCTCTCGTTCCAAACGCTTCACCAGCTTCGGGTCGCCGGCGAACACTCCCGCCAGTTCATCGGAAGCCTTGTCAATGAACTCGGCAACTTCTGTTGCCACTTTATCTATTAGGGATACGTCCACGGCTGGCCATCCTTAACATCTGGTCTGGGTTCATCTGGGCTGACCTTTCAGGCGTGGTCTGCATCTCGCCTTCCATACCCCGTCCAGTCTCTTGATTCATGCGGCCCGCCATGACTTGAGACGCCATGCTGTCCTCTTCGCCTATCTGTTCCGGCTGCGGCTCTCCGGGCTGCGTGGTGGGTTGGACGCCAGCTCCCATCCGCTTCCGCATCTCCCTGGCCCTGTTGATCTCTACCTTGGCTGTTGCCTTCTCCATGGCCATGTTGATGATTGCTTGCAAGGTGGCTGGAGACAGCAACGCCGCCTCCTTCAAACTTTGCCGCGTCTCTTCGTCCGGATCGCGCTTCAAGAAGTCTTTCTGAATGGTGTACGTCGAAAGTGTCCCCGCTTGCTTATGCTGAATTGCCGCCTGCTGGAGTCTGTCGTCCTTGTCCGAATCCACCGGCATCAGGTCTACTTCGATCAGCACGGGCCGTGTGATGTCGGTCTGTTTGAGCATTACTGTTCCAAGGGGGATTGAAGTGATATACGGCGAATCCTTGAAGTCGTAACAAGCCTTTGCCAACGCCTCGGCCAACACCTGCTCTATCGAATCAAGGAACGGCTCAAAGCCAAGCCTTGCCTGCGCCAGCGTCATGCCCTCTTGCGTGGCTGTCGGCTGGCTACCCTGGCCCAGTAGGGCGCGGGAATAGGTAGAGGTCTCCACAACGCCGGACAGCATCCCCAGGGCCAACGTCAAGTCCGGCGCAGACATCGGCTGCTTCAACTCTTCCACATCGCCCATGTCGTTTACTGTAACGACTCCGCCGGGGCCGCTCTTTGCCCAGTCCACATTTGACCCTCGGAGTTGCTTGAACCGCCCATAGATTCTATTGCTGATGTCGGCGAAATATGCGGTCAAGAGGTTGTTCTGGTGGGTGAACGTGCTCTCTAACTCGGCGAATATGCCCTTGGCCCGTTCTTCCGGCTTGGCCCCTCGGTGATTGGCCCCGAACGAGGAATAGAACCACTGATAGGGAACAGCCGTGCAGGGTTGGATTTCACTCTTGAGGATTGGTTCATTCGATGCCAGGAAGCATCGCCATTGCCCGTCGTACCATTCGGTGAAGTCTACCTCGTCGCTGAGTTTGAGAGTCCCATAGTCCCACTCTGAGAACGACACGAGGATATCGCTGACCAGCCTCTTGGACACCACCACGATGCCCTTGCCATCGTCGAATGGCGAACAGACCACGGGATCTATCGCGTCCCAACGATGCGGCCAGCAGGACTCCTGGACGGCCTTGTACGCGTCCTCCGCATCTTCATCACCCGGCTTCGGCGGATCACCCCATGCACCCTGATCGAATATCGGCGCTCTCAGCACGCCCAGACCCTTGACCAGCCCGTTACGCGCCAACTCTTTAGGCAGACTGGCTCGTGCTTGCTTGTCGGCCCACTTAAGGCTCGTCTCGCAGAACAGTTTGACGGCCTCTGCTATTTTGGGGCCAGTCTCGCCGCGCCGCGTGGATGTCACCTTGATTACCGGATTGGCCGTGATAAGCTGCGCCACTGCGCCCTTGACCATGTAGCCCAAGGGTTGCTTGTAGGCGGCATAGCCATCCGGAACCATGCCCGCCGGAGCACCTTCGTCGGCCCAGCCCTGCCACGTAACCATGTTGGCATGAGCCGTTGACCACCGATTCGTGTGGTACGCTATCGAGTCCGTGATTTCTTCAAGGGTCGGTTTCGCCATCCAGTAATCCTCAACTCAAATATACACTGTTTTAACGACTTGTCAAGGCGGATCATCTGCTCCTCCACGTGTAAGCGTTGTCGCTGCCCTTGCCCTTTGCTACTGTCTCCGGCGTGAAGTCGCTCAGGATATACCGGTCAGATGCCATCCAATGTTTACTTGCCTCGTCCTCGATCTTCTCAGTCGGGTTGTAACTGTCGTCCAGTTCCCTTGAGAAGGACTGCAATTCGTCAATGTACGGCTCAAGGTCGGCAAACACAAAGACCTTGTTTAGCTTCCGTAGCCCGTATACCCGGTCGATCTGGAGTTCGACGCTGCCCGGCCCGGTGATCTTCGGCTCGACAATGGGCCAGCCCTCGGCAGTGTAGGACTCACGCCACCCGGTCTCGCCATGCGCCCCACCTACCCGCTTCATTATCGTTTCAATGATATTCCCTTTGGCATCTTTTCGCAATGCCTTCCGCCATGCGGTTACATGGTCGTGGGCGCTGCCCTTACTCTCTGACTTGTAGGTGTAGTACAGAAACATGTTACCGGTCGCAGGCTCGATGGCGTACCCCACGGCAGCGGTATGCACCGGCCCGAAGTCGTGGCCCCAGTACCGAGGCCAGTTCAACGGTATCTCGAACCGGGGCACGATCTGGCTGCTGCTGAAACAATCATAGATGATACCGGCGGGCTGCTCGTACACTCCGTCGTAGAACATGCGGAACTTCCACCTAGGCATCTTGGCCTTCTGCGCCTCGTAAGCAGCCCGGGAAAATGCGGGGTTGTCTATGCTCTTGAAGTTGACGAATGCGCTGCCCTTCTCGCCCTTCATCGCTGGCTCGTACACATCCTTGAGGAACCAGCCGGGGACATAAGGCGTCGTGGTGTAAAGGATACGGCCATTACGAAGCGACACACGCCTCTCTACAGCCTCATGCGCCTCTCGCTTGAATTGCTTCTGCCCTGGTTCGTCCAGCCACGCCCCGATAGCTGTAGCAGACTCCAACGACTCCGGGTTGTCTGCCGATCCCAGGATGATGCGCCAAAGAGGTTGGCCCATCTGAGTCTTTGCCACACTCTCGAAGATGTTTTTCTGCTCCTTGTGCGTGGCGCTTTGGTGGTATATCTCGAAGTACTCCTTGAGTTGGGGTAGCATTTTGAGGCTCATGAGCTTGTGGGTTGAACTGACAGCGAGGTAATCAAACTGCTCAGTCGGGTTGGTCTCTAGGTGGGTGTCTATCTCATGCCCGACAACGTCCGGCCCGAAACAGGTTTTACCGCTCTGGCTTCCGCAGGACAGCACCAGCCGGATGATGGCCGGGTCCAGGACGTGCCGCCATGCCCTCGACTGGCCGGGGTGCATGTTGGTACGGAGCTTGTAGCTGCCATCCGGCTTGGGGATCAACTGGCGATAGGGCGGTACGCTAGTCTGCAATCAATCCCTCCGGTATCACGATCTCCGGGCCCCAGGTGCCCTCGGCCATACCTATCAGGTGAGCATCCGCATCCTGGAGCAAGTACATCGCGAAACCCCAGTACGCCATCTCGTAGACCTGTACGGGTTGCCAGTCGCTGCCCTCGCTGGGCCTCCACCAGTAGTACCCCGGCTTGGTCGGCCTATCGGCCACGGTCTACCTCCTGTTTTGTCGGCCAGTCTGGCGCTGTGGTCGCCTGACATTGGCGGATGCGGCGCTCTACCTCCGTGATATGCTGTCTCCTGCGGCCCTCGTCTATCCCAATGCGCAGGCCACACAACACCCCCACTGTTAGTCCCACAAACCATGCAACCCAGACCATTATACCCTCCATCCTCTATCTACGAGCCTCTACGATTGGCAAGGGAGCCACTGTTTAGGCTGGCCTTAGGGATTCTA
>JAUSJJ010000021.1 GCA_030647705.1 Dehalococcoidia bacterium | reverse complement strand
TCGCCGATGCGGCCGTGCTGGTGGTCTGCTGCTCCTCCGGCGTCGAGGTCGGCACCGAGCTGACTTGGGGATACGCAGATCAGGCCAATCTGCCGGTGCTCATCGTGCTCAACAAGATAGACCGTGAAAACGCCGATTTCTACAGAGTGGTCGAACAGCTCCAGGCCAGGTTCGGCGCGAAGTGCGTCCCCATCCAGCTTCCCATCGGGGCGCAGGACAAGTTCGAAGGCGTGGTCGACCTGGTGCAGATGAAGTCCGTCAGAGACACCAATGTCGGCGAGATTCCAGGCGACCTCAAGGAACAGGCCGCCTCCTTCAAGACCAAGCTGATCGAAGCCGTTGCCGACACCGATGACAAGCTCCTCGAGAAGTACCTGGACGGCAAAGAGCTCACCGATGAAGAAGTGCGCCAGGGCCTGCGCAAGGGCATCCAGGAGCGCAAGATTGTGCCCATCCTGGTCACCGCAGCGCTGAGGAATATCTCGATAAAGCCGGTAATGACCGCCATCTGCACCTATCTGCCCTCCCCTAAAGACAGAGGCGCAGTCAGCGCGACCAACCCGACCACGCAGAAGCAGGAGACCCTGCAGCCGGACGAGGCCGCTCCGCTGGCGGCGCTGGTGTTCAAGACCACCGCCGACCCCTACGTGGGCAGGCTGACCTATTTCCGCACCTACACCGGCAAGGTGTCCAGCGATTCCAGCGCCTCGAACTGCAGCAGAGATAAGGCCGAACGTATCGGCCAGCTCTTCACCATCCGTGGCAAGAGCCAGGAGCCTGCGCAAATGGTGGCCGCCGGAGATATCGGCGGCGTGGCCAAGCTCTCGGAAACCAGCACCGGCGACACGCTTTGCCAGAAAGACCATCCCCTGGTCCTGGCCGCGATCGAGTTCCCCAAGCCGGTCTTCAGCGTGGCCGTCCATCCCAAGACCAAGGCCGACCTGGACAAGCTGGGGCAATCCCTGGCCAGAGTGGCGGAAGAAGACCCCACCCTGCATGTGCGCAAAGATGCCGATACCGGCGAGACCATCCTTTCCGGCATAGGCAACTCTCAGGTAGAGGTGGCCGCGGAGAAGATACGCCGCAAGTTTGGCGTCAACATCGTTTTACAGACTCCCAAAGTGCCCTATAAAGAGGCGATCACGAGCACCGTGAACTCCGAGTACAAGCACAAAAAACAGACCGGCGGCCACGGTCAATACGGGCACGTATTCCTCAAGATAGAGCCGTTGCCCAGGGGCAGCGGGGTGGAGTTCGCTACGGCCGTGGTTGGAGGCTCCGTACCCAGGAACTTCTACCCGGCAGTGGAAAAGGGCGTTTTGGAGACGGTCGTGGAAGGGGTTGTCGCCGGCTTTCCGGTGGTGGATGTCAAAGTGACCCTGACTGATGGCAGCTACCACGCCGTAGACTCATCGGAAATGGCGTTCAAGCTGGCGGCCATCCATGCCTTCAAGAAGGGCGTGGCCGACGCGGGACCGGTGCTGCTGGAGCCCCACGTCAACATGAAGATAACCGCTCCGGACACGTTCACCGGCGACATCATCGGCGACCTCAACAGCAAGCGTGCCCGAGTGCATGGCATGCTCCCCGAAGACGGCATGAACGTCATCGAGGCCCAGGCTCCCCTGTCCGAGGTGCTCAACTATGCCATTGACCTGCGGTCTATCACACAGGGCCGTGGCACCTTCACCATGGAGTTCAGCCACTACGAGCAGGTGCCGGCCCACGTGGCACAGAAGATCATCGAGGCCAAGAAAGAGGTAGCCCCTGCCTAGCCGCACACTCTCGCTGACTTTCACTGAGGAATCGCAGGGGACAACTGAAGACAATCACAGGCAGAAGTGGGGCGGTCGTCCCACTTCTGCCTGTTTGTGAGATCGGAGCACAACAATACTAGGCATCGGTCTGGCGCTCATCTCGTCGATAACCTTCGGCATCAACGCCGTCTATACCAGGAAGGCGCTGGGCCACATCAGGCCGGCATTCGCAACGTTCGTCTCGCTGATTGCCAGCCTGATCGTGGCAGGCGCAGTGGCCCTGATATGGGAGCCTCGCGCCCTGTTCTCGGCATCGCTGACTGCCATTCTGGTGTTCGGCGCGGTGGGGTTCCTGAACTTCACCACCGGCAGATACCTCATCTTCGTCAGCGTGCGGCACATCGGAGCTTCACGGGCCACTCCGGTCTATTCGATTGCCCCGTTTTTCTCGATCTTCTTCGCCATATTCCTGGCTGGCGAGATAGTGACGCCGATCATAGTGCTAGGGGCGGCGTTCATCGTTGGCGGCCTGTTCTTCCTGCTGAGGTCTTAGCGATGGATAAACGCAGTCTGCTGATAGGCTATGGCACCGGGCTCCTGGCGGCAGTCCTGTTCGGCGCGGTATACGTCCTGATTCGCGTGGGATTCAAAGACTCCTCCACGCCGGCCGTGGTGGGAGTAACGCTTTCGCTGTTCATCGGCACGGTCCTGTTCGCGCCGTTCGGCGTGGCTAGAAGAAACATTACGCTGCCTTCTGCGAACAGAAACTCCGGCATGCGTTTCGCCATCATCGCAGGGGTGCTGGCAGGAGTAGGGCAGGTGGTGATGTACATGGCCCTGAAGATTTCCCCCGCGGTGGTGGTCTCCCCTATCATCCACACGCAGCCGCTATTCACGTTGGCGGGGGCCTATGTCTTGCTCAGAGGCAGCGAGAAACTGACGTGGAAGCTGGCATTGGGCACCCTGCTGGTTATCGCCGGAGTCGCCCTGATCACCTTCGGCTCTGAAGCTAACTAACAAAAGGTCTGCACACCCGCCTCCCGGAAGAATGTGCAGGCCGTCATGTCTGGCGCTGCCCGCCGGATATGCGCCGCATCCCACGCGAAGACCCAAGCCGGCCTACTTGAGCAAGGGCCCTATGCCCAGGCCGACCATCACCGCCAGCATGACCGCGGCAGCCATCACCGACCCTATTTGACCTCCGGTGTTGGCGCCGATGGCATGCCAGAGCAGGAAGCTTCTGGGATTCGCTTTCTGACCTTCCTTCTGCACCACCCTCGACGACATGGGAAACGCCGATGTGCCGGCCGCGCCGATCAGCGGGTTTATCTTGCCCCTGGTTATGAAACACATGAACTTGCCCAGCAGGACGCCGGTCACCGTATCCAGGCAGATGGCAATGAACCCAAGCCCGAATATGAGTATAGTCTGCCATTGCAGGAAATTCCCTCCCAGCATGGAGGCGCCAATGGTGAGCCCCAGCAACAGGGTGACTATGTTAGCCAGGGCATTCTCCGAAACGTCGGTCAGCCTCTTGACAACGCCCGATTCCCTGAGGAAGTTGCCCAGCATCAACATGCCCATCAGCGGTGCTCCCATCGGGGCTATCAGGATAGTGATGATACCCGCCACCACAGGGAAGAGTATCTTCACCTTCTGGGAGACCTTCTTCGATCCGTAGGCCATCACAATGGAACGTTCCTTCTTGGTGGTCATAAACCTCATGATCGGAGGCTGGATTATCGGGACGAGAGACATGTATGAATAGGCTGCGATCGATATCGCGGGGAGCAAGAGAGGGGCGAACTTGGTGGTAACGTATATGGCGGTGGGGCCATCCATGGCCCCGATGATAGCTATCGAAGCCGCTTCCTGCCGGGCGAAGCCGAGGGACAGCGCCAGGAACAGGGTAAGAAAAATGCCAAACTGCCCGGCTGCGCCGAAGATGAGCACCACCGGGTTCGCCAGCATGGGGCCGAAGTCTATCATGGCGCCCAAACCGATGAACAGCAGCACTGGGAACAGCTCTGTGAGAATGCCGGCCTTGTAGAGGAGGTTTAGGACGCCTCCTTCGTCATGCGCCGACATGCCCGCCAGGGGAAGATTGCCCAGGATAACGCCGAATCCAATGGGGAGCAAGAGCAGGGGCTCGAAGCCTTTGACAACGCCCAGATAGAGAAGACCGATGCCAAGCACGATCATCACGGCGGCCTGCCAGGTCAGTGCGGCAAAGCCACCTCCCAGACTGGATAGAGCCGACCCAAAGACGTCCATCAAAGGCTCCTTTCTTCACACACGGATGCTGCTGTCCCCTCGCAGATCAACCCTCGATCTCCTTCTTCTTTTCCTCTTTGAAAGGGAACAGCCTGGTCAGCAATGAAATCACCAGGATCAGGAAAACCAGCGTCCCCAATGTAACGCCCATACCCACAATAGTCATTGTCAAGCCAAACTCCAGATCCATCGCGCGCCCCCTTTCGATAGCTGACATGAAAAGCGCCCCTTGACCCGATGCAGTACCTCTTACCTGACATTACCGGCCGGCCGGTTTGTCTCGCCCGCCGGTATCAGGTCGGCTAGCCAACAGCGCTTGCGCCACGTTGTTCCGCTCTCCGTTTGTTGATCCACCTGAACAGCAAAGTCACGGAGAGACTCACTAACACGGCCACGCCCAGAACGATGGCCGCCGGCAAGTGAAGCCTCTCCTCAATGAATCGATCCTCGAACACCATCCTGGTACCGGCGAACATAATGACGGCAGAACCCAGGAAGACCACCCACCTGAACCGGTCGACGAGGAGAGACACCAGGCCGCCGGTGGTCATTAGCAGCGGCATGCTCAGAAGCAGCCCCGCGATCAGCAGCGTAACGTCGCCACGCGCAGTGCCCGCGACAGCGAGCACGTTGTCCAGGCTCATAATGAAGTCTGCGGTGACGATGAGGATAATGGCCTGGCGGAAGGTGTCTGCTTGCTTAGCCTTATTCTCCTCGTCGGCTTTGCATACATTGAGCCGCAGCAGCTTCCAGGCTACCCAGAAGAGCACTAGCCCCCCGATCGCAGAAAGCAGCGGTATCTGCATCAATATGGTGGCGATGGTAGTGAGCGCTATTCTCAACAGAATGGCCAATCCGCCGCCGGCAACTATCGCCCACATCCGCGAGCTACGGCAGAGGGAAGCCGCCGCCATGCCAATAACCAGCGCGTTATCGCCGCTCAAAGCCAGGTCGATGACTGCAATAGAAAGGAAGCGGAATACGAAGTCCCAACTCAGGCTGAACTCGAACCCCATTTGGTCTATTCCCTCCTGCCGGCAGACAGAGAGCAAGCCGAACTACTGCCGCATTCCAGGCGAATTGCCGACAGAGACGCTCGCCAGAGGGCGCGAATAGCTGAACGCCGGACCCGGCAGATCACGGCGCTAGTACTCTATGGTGGCAATGTGATCACCGGCCTGCACCACTTTGCCGGGTGCCACGTTGATCTCCTTGACCACGCCGGTTACGGGAGTCAGGATCGGGTTCTCCATCTTCATGGACTCCAGGTCGCAGATGGTGTCACCCTCCTTGACCTTATCGCCGACCTTGACATAGCACTTGATGATCTTGCCCACGATAGGGGCTTCCATTTTCTCTATGGCCATTTCCTACTTCTCCTTTCGCTCGATCTGGGTGGTTGCGGCGCCACAAGCGGCAAACCTGCCTATCGCACCGGCCCGCTTTCTACAGGTTGATGTTGGAGTACTTCCTCCAGGGCCGGGTCACTGTCTTGTTCTCCAGGGCATTCAAGGCCCGGTTGATCACCTTTCTGGTATCGCTGGGCATGATGATCTCATCGGCACAACCGCGTTCTGCGGCGCAGTAAGGGTTCTCGTACAGATCGCGATATTCCTTGATTCGAGCGGCGCGAACCTCCTCGGGATTCTTCGCCTCCTTGATCTCCCTGGCGAAGATGACGCTGGCCGCCGTATCCGCTCCCACGATGGTGATCAAGGCGCTGGGCCAGGCGAAGACCAGGTCCGCGCCGATGCTCTTGTCCATCATGGCCAGATGGGCGCCCGCGTAAGACTTCCTGAGCACCACCGAGACGAGCGGCACCGTGGCATCCACCCAGGAATAGAGCATCTTGGCGCCATGCCGCAGAATGCCCCTCCAGTCCTGCTGGGACCCGATGAGGAAGCCCGGGCTGTCCACCAGGGTCACCAGGGGAATGCCGAACAGGTCGCAGAACCTGATGAACCGGGCCGCCTTGTCCGCCGCCTCGATATTGATGGCGCCCGCTGCCCATGCCGGCTGGTTGGCCACGATGCCCACGGTGCGGCCGTTGAAATGGGCCAGGCCGATGATCATGTTCTTGGCATGGTCTTTGAGCAGCTCCAGGAAATCGCCGTCATCCACCACCAGCGAGATCACCTTGTGCATATCGTAGGGCTGATTGGGCAACTCCGGCAGAATCGAATTCAGCTCCGGAATGGACCGGTCGGGGTCATCGTTGGTCGCCCTCTTGGGCGGCTTCTCCTTGTTGTTGGAAGGCAGGAAGGAGAGCAGTCTCTTGGCCTGGTTCAGGGCGTCGTCGTCGTCCGCGGCCACGAGGTGGGTCTGCCCGGACTTGATGGCGTGGGCATTGACTCCGCACAGCTCTTCCAACGTGATCTCCTCGCCCGTCTGCGTCTTGACGAACGCAGGCCCAGCGATGCCCATGTACCCTGTTTTCTTGCATTGGATGAGAAAGTCCTGCATCACCGGATGGTAGGCCTGCCCGCCGAGACAGGGCCCCATGAGAAGGGCTATTTGCGGGATGATGCCGGAAGCGAGAATCTGCGCCCGGAACAGCCAGCCGTAGGCTTCGAGGGTGTCCATGCCTTCCTGAAGCCGTGCGCCCCCGGAGTCGTTCATGCCCACGAAGGGCCATCCCTGCTCCTTGGCGAAGTCCATGGCGTGGGCGAACTTCTTGCCGTGGTACTCGCCGAATGTGCCGGCCATCGCCGTAAAGTCCTCGGCGGCGACAACCACATATCTTCCGTTCACTTTGCCGAACCCGGTGATGATGCCCTCTGCCGGCACATCTCTCTTGTCCAAGCCGAAGGCAGTGGTCCTGTGCTTGGTGAAGAGGCCCAATTCGGTGAAAGACCCGGGATCGAGGAGATGGCCCACTCGCTCCCTTGCCGAGAGCTGGCCCGCCTTGTGCCGGTCCTCGATGGCCTTCGGGCCTCCCATGCTCAGTATCTTGTCTCGTCTGCGCTGGTACTCAGCGTTCTGTTCTGCCTGGCCCATGCAAGCTACCTCCTCAAGTTGATCTCAAAGCCAGCAGCCTACGCAATGCACATGCTGCAACCGGCAAACACCTCGCGACCATCCCCCTGACCCCCTTCCTTGCCAGGAAGGGGGCTTTGAATCTGGGGGACACCCCCAGACCCCCGGCCTGCGGCGCGAGATGGCCTAAATGCCGCGGGCTTCAGCCTGCGGTACCCTCCCCTTAACCCCACGCGCCGCGGGCTGCTCCTGAAGCCTGCCGTCTTGCAGGCAAGGCTCAGTAAACCGTCGTTCCGGCCCGCGAGCCGGATCCAGGCACACTGCAATAGGGGCCAAGTTATGTCCCTGGATACCGGCTTTCGCCGGTGTAAGACGGGAACCGCCCCGCCATGAAAAAGGGTCTGCGCCAGGTCTGTGCTACAGCGCCATTCCACAGCTCCCCTCTCTGCTTGCGAAGAGGGGTTGGGGGTGAGGTCACATCCCTCCGATCCCTTTGCACTTGTTGGAACCATCAAGTCAACACTACCTAATCTTCTGCCACTTTTAGGAAACGCCGCTTGCCGACCCTTATCGTGCTGCCCAGGCTGATGCGGCAGTCGTCGTTGATCGCGGTGCTGTCATCGACCTCGACTGCCCTCTGCTGTATCAGCCTTTTGGCTTCGCCCCGACTCTTGACTACTCCGGCTTCCACAAGCAGCAAAGACAATGATACCAAGTACTCACGGGGAGGTTGTCCAACGGTGCCCATAGCCACCATGGGTTCAATTCCCCGCCGCGAGAATTCCTGGAGCCTTTCCAGTAGCTCTCGTGTCACTTCCTGAGCTTCTCTTGGCGCTTCACGCTTCTGAAACACGCGCTCGAAACCAGCCTCGGCCTCCAGGGCCGGCGCCTCACCGTGGAACTGGGCCACGATCTCGCGGGCCAGCCGTTTCTTCAACAGCATGGGGCTGATGCACTGTTCAGACAGCTTCTTGCGGTACTCCTCCAGCTCATCGTCGGAGATGTCGGTCAGCAGCTCGAAATAGCCCATCATCAACGAGTCGGGGATGGACATCACTTTGCCATACATCTGGTCCGGTGGCTCTTCCACAGCGATGTAGTTGCCCAGGCTTTTGCTCATCTTTTGAACGCCGTCGGTGCCGACGAGCAAAGGCATCAGGAACACCTGCTGCTGCCGCTGCCCCATCATCTGCTGAAGCTCGCGGCCGACCAGGCAGTTAAACTTCTGGTCTGTGCCTCCGAATTCGACATCGGCCTGGACTTGCACCGAGTCGTAGGCCTGCATCAGGGGGTACAGCAGCTCGGTGATAGCGATGGGCCGGCCCGCGGCAAACCGCTTGGCAAAGTCGTCACGGGCCAGGAACTGGGCCACGGTGAACTTGCTGGTGAGACGGACGACGTCCGCCAGGCCGAACTTGGCGAACCACTCGCTCTGCCATACGACCTGCGTCTTCTCACGATTGATCACTTTGAAGAACTGCCGCATGTAGGTCTCCGCGTTTGCTCTGACCTCTTCGGCGGAAAGCATGCTGCGTGTCGCGGACTGGCCGCTGGGGTCGCCGATCTGGGCCGTCCAGTCCCCGACGATGAGGATAACCTGGTGCCCCAACTCCTGGAACTGGCGGAGCTTCCTCAGCCCCACCACGTGGCCCAGGTGAATATCAGGCCGGCTGGGGTCGAACCCCTGCTTCAAACGCAACGGCCTGCCCGATTCGAGGAGCTTGACCATCTCGTCCTCGACGATTATCTCAGCGACGCCGCGTTTCAGCAGCCGGCGCCAGTCCTGGCTGGGGTTCACAGTCTCTTCCTTACTACACATACCTTGCCTGAATCGGTCCCAACTCCCTGACGGGCACCCAACTCCGGGTGACGTGATATACCGCAGGTCTGGACCTGCGGTATATGATAGACACTTGCCAGAGGGCCTCTGCCCTTTGATTCTCCCCTCGCCGGCTAGCCGAGAATGGAACGCGCCCGCTCCACATCATGGGCGATCTGGGCTTTCAGCTCGTCTGCACTGGCGAACTGCTTCTCCGGACGCAACCTCTCCACGAACTCGATCTTGACCTCTTTCTGGTAGAGGTCCCCTTTGAAGTCCAGAAGATGCACCTCCACCAACCTCTCTTTGCCGTGGAAGGTCGGGCGCAGGCCAATGTTGCTCACCGACTTATAGGCGTGGTCATCGACGTAGGCTACGGTGGCATAGACGCCATCGGCCGGCAGAGCCCGCCGCGCGTTCAGCGAGATATTGGCCGTGTCAAAACCCAGGGTCCGGCCGCGCGCGTCTCCGTGTACCACCGGGCCTACCAGGTGAAAGGGCCGGCCCAGCATCTTAGCGGCCAGGACTACGTCGCCGCGGGCCAGCGCCTCCCTGATGGCGGTGCTTCTGACTGCATGGCCCTCCAGGAAAAGTGGTGGTACCGTCTCGATCGTGAAGCCAAGCTCGTTGCCAATCTGGCGCAAGACCTCGATGCTGCCTTCTTTGCCTTTGCCCATGGCGAAGTCAGGGCCCACGACCAGCCCGCGCATGCGGAGATGCTGCATCAGCAAGGCGACGAACCGGCGGGCGCCGAGCTGCGCGATCTCAGGAGTGAATGACAGCGGCGCTACCAGATCGACCCCCAGGCCCTCAAGAAGCGAGAGCCTCTCTTCCAGCCTGGAAAGATAGTACAGGCTTTCTGAGACTTTCAGGACGAGCTCGGGATGCTCCTTGAAGGTAACAACGCCGGCGAGGAGGCTGCGGCTTCTGGCCTGCCGCTTGAGGTGGTCAATGAGGTGCCGGTGTCCCAGGTGGACCCCGTCGAAAACGCCAATAGTGAGTAGAGTATCCTGTTTGGGGGCAAATCTCCTTAGCTCTTCTTCTAGCTGCATAAAGTCATCTATCGAGAAGCTCCCGATCAGGCGGAACGCTTGGAGGGGAGGGCCGCGGTCGCGCTGCCCACGATCACCTGCTCGCCGTGCTGGTTCTCTACCGAGAGAATGCAGTCGACCCGGTTCTCGCCGCTTTCCTTGTACTTCTTGGTGACCGTACCCTTGCACGTCACTACGTCCCCCGGCCACACGCGGCTGGCGAAGCGGAGCTTGAACTTCCTGAGACTTCCATCGCCGAGCCAACCGGTGAGCATGTGGCTCAAATAGCCGCCGCTCATCATCCCCATGGCGAAGACGCCGCGGTCGCTGCCGTGCCTGAGGGCGTAGATGTCGTCATGGTGCATTACCGCGAAATCGCCGGAGGCCCCGGCGTACTTTACTATGTCCGTCCTGGTGATCTTGTCCTTGACCATCTCAGGAGCTTCGTCACCTTCGTTAACGTCTTCCCAGAATAGCGTCTTCCGTTCCATCTCGACCTCCCTAATGGACCGAGTCGTCCTCGGTCTCGATCATGGTCTCCCGCGCCACCATCACCTTCTCCCCCTTCTGGTTGGTGAAAGTGGTCTCGATGACTGCGAACAGCATCCTGCCGCCCCGATGGCCCTGTTTTTCGAACATCTTCACCGTCTTCATGCGGCCGGTCAGGACATCTCCTGCTTTCAGAGGCTGAAAGTACTCGAACTCTTCTTCGCCATGAAGACTTGCGCCCGGCCTCCTGTCCAGCTCTTCCCGTGCCTGGTCGTGGCTGATGAAACAGGATACCATGATGAAAGTGGGAGGAGCGATGATCCCGCCGAAGCCGCGTTTCCTGGCGTATTTCTCGTCACGATAGACGGGGTTATCGTCGTAGATAGCGTCGGCGAACTCCCTGATCTTGCCTTTTTCTACAGGGAACTCAAACGGAGGGTACTCTTTTCCCAGCACGCTCTTGTCCATCTGCCACCTCACTCGTAATTGAGGAATCCGGAAGTGGTTCCGATGATATCACGGCGTACCTTGAGAGTCAAGCGCGGGACGATGCCTGAAACGTGCCTGTACAGGCAGGCGACAGCTTCACCGAACGAAGCTGGAGCGCCCCCCGGTCGAGCGCCCTATTTCAGCTTGCCCACAAAGCGTTCGATGCGCCCCAGCGCCTCTTCGATCTCGGTCAGCGATGTAGCGTAGCAGCAGCGGACATGGCCCTCCCCAGCCTGGCCGAAGGCCGAGCCGGGGACTACGGCAACCTTCTCTTCAAACAAAAGCCTCTCGGCGAACTTCTCAGAGGTCAGCCCGGTGCTCTTGATCGAAGGAAAAGCGTAGAACGCTCCCCTGGGCTCAAAGCAAGTGAGCCCTATGTGGTTGAGCCCCTCCACTATCACCCTGCGACGATGGTCGTACTCTTCAACCATCTCCAGGACCGCGTCATCGCCGGCACGGAGCGCCTCCAGCGCCGCCATCTGGCTCATCGTGGGCACGCAAAGCATGGTGTACTGATGGATCTTGGTCATCGCGGCGATGACCTCAGCATTGCCCGCAGCGTAGCCGATGCGCCAGCCGGTCATGGCATAGGCCTTGGAGAAGCCACCCAATAAGATGGTGCGCTCTTTCATCCCCGGCAGGCTGGCCACACAGGTGTGCTCCAGCCCGTAGACGAGCTGCGCATAGATTTCATCCGAGATGACCAGCAGGTCGTGACGCTCCGCCACCGCGGCGACCTCAGCCATCTCCGAACGGGGCATGACTGCGCCGGTGGGGTTATTGGGATACCCCAGCAGGATAGCCTTGGTATGGTGAGTGACCCGAGATTCGATGTCCGAAGCCCTGACCTTGAAATTATTCTCGATGGTGGTCGGCACCGGCACAAAGACGCCGCCGGCCAGCACGGGGCACGCGGAGTAGGCAACGTATCCAGGCTCGGGGCAGATCACCTCTTCCCCTGGCTCCAATACCGCACGCATGGCCAGGTCAAGGCCTTCGCTCACGCCCACGGTGATCAGTATCTCTTTGTTCGGGTCGTAGGTCACCCCGTAGCGCTTCTCCAGGTCCCGGCTTATCGCCTGCCTCAACTCCGGTATTCCGGAGTTGGAGGTGTACATCGTATCGCCCTTTTCGATAGAGTAGATAGCCGCCTCGCGAATGCGCCACGGCGTGACGAAGTCCGGCTCACCGACACCGAGGGAGATCACGTCTTCCATCGAGGCCAGCAGGTCGAAGAACTTGCGTATGCCCGAAGGCGGCACCTGCTGCACCCGGCTCGAGACCATGTTGCGCTGCTTTCTGGGCCGAGCCACACGCTCGTCCGACATAAGAAGACCTCCAGCCTAAGGGCTTACCTGGAGCCGCTTGCGCTCCTCCCCGCCATCGCCGAACACCTGCCCATCCTCTTTGTACCGTTTGAGCAAGAAGTGAGTGACGGTGCCCTGGACCCCCTCTATCGGAGCCAGTTTCTCGGAGATGAAGGACGCCACTTCCCGCATGGTCTTGCCCTCCACTATCACGGACAGGTCGAAACCGCCGGACACCAGATACACGGAACGCGCCTCGGGAAACCGGTAGATCCGCGCCGCGATAGCGTCAAAGCCGACGTCCCGCTGTGGCGTCACCTTGACCTCGACCAGCGCCCAGACCAGCTCCTCGCCCAGCTTCTCCCAGTCGACCACGGTCTTATACCTGAGGATGACCCGGTCCCTTTCGGCTTCGGAGATGATGTTCTCCACCGCAGCCTCGGAGTTTCCGGTCATCACCGCGACCTGATGCGGCGTCAGACGGGCATCCTTTTCCAGTATCCTCAGTATCTCTTTCATGACAACACCCCCATTTCAAATAGCCTAAGGTCGGGAAGCACGCGCATCCGTCCAAGGCCA
>JAUSJJ010000015.1 GCA_030647705.1 Dehalococcoidia bacterium | reverse complement strand
AAGGTCGAGTTTGAGCGACTGGCCCTGGTAGTCGAGGTCTTCCAGCTCCAGGTAGTAGGCGCCGGCGGGCGACATCCGGCCCTTGTCGTCGCGCTGGTCCCAGATTACCTGGAACGTCACCGACTGTTCCGGCGCCAGGGTGTGGGCGGCCTTCCCCTGGATGAAGGTGTACACCGGCTGTCTGGTCTCGGCCCGCATCAGGCTCAGTATGGGCGGGAACTGCTCCATCTCGATCGGCTCAGGAGTAACATTCTTCATGGTCACGCTGATCCTGACCTGCTCACCGGGCCGGTAGACAGGCTCATCGGTTTTCGCTGAAATGGCGAAGTATGCGCCGGCCACTTGAACCGGTACTGGTGGCTGGTACAATGTCCTGACTCCCACGATGCCTATCACTACCATCAGCAGCGCCAGCGCGATGGCCACCTGCCAGCCCCCCCTTCGCGGCCAGACCCGCTCATACCAGGCGGGCCGCCTGGCAGACTCCGCATTCAACGTGTTGAGCAGCCGCGCCTTGAGCTGGGCCTGGAATTGCGCCGATGGCGAGCCACGCAGCGCGATCATCTTCTGCGCAAAGGCCTGGGCGGTACGCGTGTCGTCCGCCACGGAAGGATCAGCCTCAACAGCCTCTCCTGCAAGCAGGCGGTCGATGTTCTCGGAGAACCGTCTTTCCAATTCGTTTTCGCTAGTCATGTTCCTGCTCCCCGAAGCCGTCCCGGAGCTTACGCACCGACCGGTAGACGATGACGCCGACATTGGACTCTGTGAGCCCCAGCAGGCCGGCGATCTGGCGGTTGGTCATCTCGGCGCCGAACTTGAGGGAGATGATCTCCTGTTCCGGCAACGGCAACCTGGCAATGCAGGCCCTCAGCTTGCGCCGCTCCTCGGCCCGGACAAACGCATCCTCCGGCGAAGGGTTGCCGTCACCCACTTCAGCAAGGCTATCGAGATTGAGCGTTGGACGTCTGCTGCTGACACGGAAGTGGTCTATCAGAGCGTTGCGGGCGATGGAGAATATCCAGGTCGAGAACCCCGCCTTCTGGGGGTCATAGCTCTTAAACCTGGCCAGCGCCTTCTCGAACACCGCCGAAGTAAGGTCCTCGGCCAGATGGATGTCACCGACCCGGTAGCTCACATATCGAAAGACCTTTGGCACGAATTCCTCGTACAGCCAGGCGAACGCCTCGGCGATAGACCGGTCGAGCTTGTCGGGGCCTATCCCCGGAAGCAACATGAAGAACAGCAAAGCGGTCTCCTGAGTTGCCCTCTTCCCCGTCTCTTAGTTATACGAAGGAATCGCGCGAGTATTACAAGGGAACCTCAGCCAATCGCCGGGCGCCTCTCGAATGACATGCGGCGCCAGAATCGAGCTGAAGAGGTCGATGGCCCGGCTGTGGCAGAGAGCGTTACTTCGTGTTTGACCTGCGGCCGGTAGCTTCCAGTATAACGCCTATGGCGCCGGCAGGCTCGCCCAGGAGGTCGCGATACGGCGCAGCCCAGCCGGAGTAGGTCTTGCCCGTCTTTGTATTCTTGAACTTGTAGCTGACGGCCGTACCGGCAAGGGCGCGCTTGTGGGCGGCAAGAGCCGTCTGCTCGAATCCATGCTGCTCCAGGTATTCGGCCATGGGCATGCCCGTCCCCTGGCCCGGCTGAAGCCCGAGCGTTGTCAGGGCAGCGCCCATCGATGATGTCAGCCTGAGCCCGCTATCAGTGGTCCAGACTATGCAGGGCATCTGCTCCAGCAACAGACGCATCTTGGACTCGGCCTCGATCTCACGGGCGACGCTGACGATAAACTGCCCGTGGAGAGTCTTCACCAGTGTGTGGCGCACCCGTACCGGCATGGGCGTGCCATCATTGCGCAGATGTACCGCCTCAACATCCAGCCGGTGTTGCTCCAGGACCGCTTTCAACCGCGCCTCGATCACAGACACGTCCTTTGGCGGCAACAGCTTGCGGATATTCATGCCCAGAAACTCAGCGTGGCCGTACCCGTAGGTCTTGCAGGCTGCTTCGTTCGCGTAGACGAAGTCACCCCCCGCGTTTACCAGGAACACCGCCTCGGCGGCATTGTCCAGGATGGTTGCACGCAGGAGCAACCCTTCGTCAGCCTTCCGACGCTCTTGGATTTCGTCGGTCAATCTCGAATTTGCCTTCGCCAGGTCGGCGGTACGCCCCAGCACTGCCTCCTCGAGCCGCTGGCGATACCTGCCCATCTCTTCTTCCAGCTTCTTGCGGTCGCTGATATCCATGGACAACACGAAGAAACCCTCCGGGGCCGGCTGAATGCGCAGCTCAAACCATCCCTTGCTGCCATCAGGGTAAGTGAATTCGTTCTCCATCCGCACGGAGACGCGTTTCTCCATGCACTCCCGCAGACGGGCGAAGACATCTGTCTTCTCGATGCCGGGGTACATCTCCATCATGGTATGCCCCAGCAGTTCTTCCTTGGGCCGCCGGGCGTGAACGGCTGCGACATCATTGAGGTACAGATACGTCCAATCGTAGCCGATGATCTGGCAGCCTTCCAGCATGCTGTCCAGAGTGCGCCGGTACCGCTCCTCAGTCTCCCGCTTCGCCATTTCAGCGCGCTTCCGTTCGGTGATGTCACGCACTATCGATAGCACAGCGGGCCTGTCCTCGTAGGTGTAGGGCATCGAGATCGCGTCTACGTAGATCACCGACCCATCAGCCTTGAGAAACTTCTCTTCGATGAGCGGCACGACGTTGCCGCCTTCCGTGACTTGCCTGATCCGGTCCCTCACTATCTGCCTGTAATCGGGGTGCACCAGCTCCAGCACCGGCTTGCCGATTAGCTTCTCCGGAGACCCCACCCCGAACAGCTTGGCCCCGGCGGTATTCAGGAAGACGATTTTGCCCTCGCTGCCGATCAGGACGGCATCGGGTGACAGCTCGACCAACTCGCGGTAGCGGCGCTCGCTGCGAATGAGGTCATCTTCCAACTGCTTCCTGGGCGTCACATCGCGCACCACGGCGAGCACCAGCGCCTCGTCGCCGATACGGAGAGGCCCCAGGTCTATGTCCGCCGGGAACTCGGCGCCACTCTTCTTCCTCCCATAGAGTTCCAGCCCTATTCCCATGACGCGGACGAGAGGTTGCCTCACGAAGACCTTGAGTTCGGCATCATGCTTGTCCCGGTGCCGGTCCGGCACCAGAATCCCGTGGTCCTTGCCGATCAGCTCTTCGCGCGCGTAGCCGAACAACCTCTCCGCCTCAGTGTTCATTCGCGTGATGCGCCCCTTGGGATCGACGACGATGAGGGCGTCAGGAGACAATTCGAAGAGGTCTTCGAACAGGGACTGAGCGTGCCGGAGCGTTTCTTTCTCCTCGCCCTGAAGCTTCTCGATCTCGCTAATGCGCTGCTGGCAGTCTATCAAAGCGCGTAGGAGCTGGTCTGCTCCCCCCTCTGGACGATTCATGTTCGCCTCCTCATGCCTCGACCTGAAACACGGCCCCCGCGGCCGCCGGCGCGATTTCCGCCGTGGCTTCTATCCCCTTCCATCTACTTTGGGTCGACCCCCATGGCGGCGGGCACGTACATGCGCATGGCATACTCCTTGACCATCCGAGACGCGCAGTAAACCGGACCGATCGACTTGATGGCTTGCTTGGCAACCTGGACCCATCGGTGGGGCACGCCCATGCGGTCGCGGTCATAGTACAGGGGCACGATCTCGTTTTCGAGAAGACTGTACAACGCATCCGCGTCGGCCCGGTCTTCCTCGCTTGGCCCGCGGATCTCCGTGCCATCGATCGCCCAACCATTGGCGCCGTCGTAGGCCTCATCCCACCAGCCATCGCGAACGCTGAGGTTGAGCACGCCATTCATCGAGGCCTTCATGC
>JAUSJJ010000014.1 GCA_030647705.1 Dehalococcoidia bacterium | reverse complement strand
GGCTGCCGACGGGCACCGTGGCGTCTGGGTCTTCGCCGAGCAGCGGCACGGCGTGGTCAAGGGCGTGGCATATGAGCTGGTCTCGGAAGGCAGGCGGCTGGCCGATTCGCTGGGTACCGAACTCTGCGCCATCTGCCTGGGCAAGGACGTGAAGGGCGTTGATCTGCTCGTGGAATACGGTGCGGACAAGGTGTACCTCGCCGACGACCCTGCCCTTGCCGACGGCCAGGACGACCCCTACGCCAAGATACTGGTCAAGCTGGTCAAAGAGCACAAGCCGGCCATTCTGGTGGCAGGCGCCACGCCTCTGGGCCGCTCGTTTATTCCGAGGGTCGCCGCCAGCCTGGACACCGGCCTCACCGCCGATTGCACCGGCCTGGACATCGCTCCCGAAACTGGTTATCTGCTGCAGACCCGGCCCACCTTCGGCGGCAACGTGATGGCTACCATCGTTTGCGAGGCCAGACGGCCGCAAATGAGCACGGTACGCCCGCACGTTTTCAAGAAGGGCGCTCTTCACAAAGGCCGAAAAGGCCAGATCATCAAGGTTGACCTGGACGGCGAGTGCGTCACTTCCAGGACGAAGCTGCTGAACTTCGTGGAAGACCTGAGCGAGAAGATAAAGCTGGAAGACGCCGACATTATTGTGTCGGGTGGACGCGGGCTGGGCAAGCCGGAGAACTTCAAGCTAATCGAGGAGTTGGCCGCGGTGCTCGGAGCGGCGGTCGGTTCATCGCGTCCGCCAGTGGATGATGGCTGGATTCCCTACTCGCACCAGGTGGGGCAGACCGGCAAGACCGTGTGTCCCAAGCTCTACGTTGCCTGCGGCATATCGGGATCGGTGCAGCACATGGCGGGTATGCAGACCTCGGAGAACATACTGGCCATCAACGAGGACCCCAACGCGCCGATCTTTCAGATCGCCACCTATGGCATCGTGGGCGACCTGTTCAAGGTGGTGCCCGCGTTGACCGCCAAGCTGAAGGCGAGAAAAGAGTAACAGGGTTCTAGCCGTCATTCCGGCGAAAGCCGGAATCCAGTCGCGCTGCCTCACCTGGATTCCGAATCAAGTTCGGAATGACGGATGGCTGGGGTTTCGAGCAAACAAAGAGGGTGAATCACCTGCAGGTGATTCACCCTCTTTCATTGACGTTGTAACGCAGCGATGGCGAGCGTTTGGATATTGCTCCGAGGCCCGCTGCCTACTTCTTCGGCGATACTGCGTCCGTGATGCACTTGGTGATGTCTTTTATTGTAGCCCCCGGCCCGAAGACGTGGTGTATGCCAATCTGATGGAGGGCCTGGTAGTCCTCTTCAGGAATGATGCCCCCAGCTACCAGCACTGCGTCCGCTTTGCCGCGCTTTTTGAGTTGCTCGATGACCATGGGGAAAAGCTCCAGGTGGGCGCCCGAAAGTATGCTCAGGCCTACCACGTCCACGTCTTCCTGGGCGGCTGCCTCAGCGATCATCTCCGGCGTCTGTCGGATCCCGGTGTAGATGACCTCCATGCCGGCGTCTCGCAGCGCTCGGGCGACGACTTTCGCGCCGCGGTCGTGGCCGTCAAGGCCTGGTTTGGCTATCAGTACCCTGATCATCTTCTGATCTACCATGGGGATCACCTCTCTCTGGAAATCGGGGGCCCATGAAAGGGCGGCTAGCTCTTCCTGTTTAGAAACTTTCGGCGTGACTCCTCGGTCCAGAGTTCCATCAGCACGCCTTTGGTGGACTTGGGATGGATGAACACTGTCGGCGGGTCACCGAGTCCGGGCATGACCCTGGCGCCCTTGGCCTTGAAGGCCTCTGCCTCCGCCTCCAGGTTGTCCACCAGGAAGCAGATGTGGTACAAGCCCTCCCCACGCGCCGCAAGGGCCTTGGCAGCCAGGCCGTTGGGGTCTATCGGCTGGATAAGCTCGATGTACAGGTCGCCCAAAGGAATCATGGCGTTCTTGGTCTCGTTGCCTATGGAAGTGACCGAGACCGGCTTAAGGCCGAAGTTATTCTGGTACATCTCCAGCGTCTCGGCGAGATTCGCCACCAGATGTCCGAAGTGGCTGATGCGCTTGACCATGAGCAACCTCCGTTCAGTATTGGCTCGCTTCGCCTCAGTGCTCGTTGACCGGAGTGGCCAGCTCGATGAGCACGCCCTTGGTTGACTTGGGATGCATGAAGCCCACCTTGCCCGCCAGTCCCATCCTCGGCGTCTTATCGATGAGCGCGACGCCTTTGTCTCCGAGCGTATTCAGGTCGGCGGCGACGTCGTCGGTCTCCAGGCAGATGTGGTGCATGCCCTCGCCCTGCTTGGCCAGGAACTTAGCCACGCCGCTGTTGGGATCGATGGGCTCGAGCAACTCAATCTCGGTCTGTCCGATTGGCAGCAACGCAGCCTTTACGCCCTGCGCCGGCACTGTGGCTACTTTGGTCGGCTTGAGACCGAACAGCTTGTCGTACATGGCCAGCGCGTCATCCAGGTTGGTGACGACTACTGCGATGTGGTGCAGTTTCTTTATCATTTTTCTATCTCCTAAGAAATCCGGCATGTGACTGCAGGAGAGGGCTCCATCGCTGGCCGCTCGTGGTGAGCTTGTCGAACCACGAAACCTTCCCCTTCGACAAGCTCAGGGTGAGCGGTTTCGTGTAGTGGCCTGCTGAGCATGATGCCTGCAGGCCACTACACGAACGCAGGAATGCCCAGCGTCTCGCGTCCGATGATCATCTTCTGTATCTGGGCGGTGCCTTCGTACAGTGACAGGCCCATGGCGTCGCGATAGTACCGCTCCACCGGATATTCGTCGGAGAAGCCGTAGCCGCCGTGGCAGTGGATGGCCGACTTGGCCGCTCTGAGCGCGACCTCCGAGGCGTAGTACTTGGCCATTGACGCGTGCTTGACGATGGGCTTTCCTCTGTTCTTCAGGTGTCCGACCTCCCAGACCAGCAGTCTCGCGGCCTCGGTCTCCACCACCATATCAGCGATCATCTCCTGGACGAGCTGGAAGCTGCCGATGGTCTTGCCGAACTGCTTGCGTTCCAGTACGTACTTGGTGGCCGCATCGATGCAGGCCTGGGCAATGCCCACGCACGCCGCCGCCGTGCTGAAACGCCCGTTGTCCAGTGCGTACAT
>JAUSJJ010000012.1 GCA_030647705.1 Dehalococcoidia bacterium | reverse complement strand
TTGTAGATATTGACACAGAAGGTGTGCACCTTGCCCCGCCGGCTACGCAGCACTTCATCGAACTTGGTGTTGCCACAGCGAATGCAAATCCTCCTCATAGTTGGGGGGAAATTGACATAGCCGCACTCGGTGCATCGGGCGCCCACGAGGCGACGAATAACGGCGCCGTCCCTGTACCAGCTCGGGGAAAGAGGTGAGACCCATGTTCTGCCCGGGGTCTCGGCTTTCTGAAGGAGCCCTCGCATTTTGGCCAGGCTCAGATAGTCAATGTAATCCTTGCTGTTCAAGTAGGAGTTCAGCGACTGCCCTCTTGACCTGGCCCGTTCGGCCTCGCTGGTGACCACCAGGCTCATAGCCTCTCCAGCGGCTGAGCCGTAGAACACCAGCAGGATTCTCTCCCCCGCTTTAGCCTCCTCCAGGACAGCGGCCAGACCCAGCGGTACCGAGGCAGCCCCTGTATCGCCGGTGCCAGCACCTATGTTGCCTTTCCCAATCTGCTCAGGCGTGATACCCAGGGTTCTGGCTACACCACGCATTACCTTCTCATCAGGATGGTACTGCAGCACCGCGTGGGAGTAGTCTCGGATATTGCGCTTGAGCTTGCCCAGCAAACCTCTGGTTGCTTCAATAACATGCTGGCTGTATCCAAACTCCCGGGTGAACCTGGGTTCGTGGCTATGCACTGAATTCGCCCCGGCCTCTCGCCAGCTATCCACCAGGTAGGTGGACCAAGTGTAGGTATCCTCCACTTCCGCAATGACCCCCGAGTTTCCCACCAGGAAAGCTGTTGCTCCGGCGCCGAAGGATAGCTCCTCGTCGCTCCCCGCAGAGACCGGACGTGAATCGGAGATAGCCACGAGTCCATATTTGATCCTGCCCGAACCGACCGCGTCAAGGCAGGATTTCAGAGCGACGGCTCCGGCTCTGGGTGAAGTGCTGAAATCCGCTACGTCAGCCTCGGGCTTCATCCTCAATGTGTCGGCGGTCGCTCTTGCCAGGGAATGCTCGATGTACGGGGCCGAGTCGGTGGCCATGTAGAGGGCATCTATCTGCTCGGGGTCCAGCCCCGACCTCTGAAGAGCAGTATAGGCCGCCTCTGCTGCCATGGTAGCCGAGTCTTCGTTGGGATGGGCTATGCTGATCTCTCCTCGGGCCCTGCCTCCCCAGGCTTTGGCAATGTCCTCTCTCTTGACACGGTATTTAGGCACATAGACACCAAAGCTTACTATCCCCTTGGACATGCTCACCTCCTCCACGGTCTGCCTGCGATCGAGGAGCCGACACGATTTATGTGCGTTAGATTCACGTTGCCTTCCGCCTTAACAGGGAAGATAGCTTACCCAGAGGTGGCAAGATTCACCGTTCGTTTTGTGGTGCAGTGCCTCCTGTTCACGAAAAAGCATGCGAGGAGGCTGGTGCGACAGCAGCATACACCAGGGCCAAACTGTCTGTCAATCCATGCTGCTACTAGCACCAATCACCCGGAAAGTGAACAATCCTCGGGATTGTTCAACTCGCCGCTTTCACGAACCACTTATGGTGTGATATCGAGGTAAGATGGAAAAAATGGACACCAAAGTCGGATAAGATAAAGCGACGGAGGTGTCAGAATGAAAAGGGTTCCGCAGGGAAGGTACACGAAGGAGTTTCGGCAGGAAGCATATCACCGCAGCCGAAGCCAGACAACGAAGATTGGGTAAGTGAAACATCTGCGTGTTTGCATTGAGAGACAGCGTGCGGTATAATTATTGGAACTGAATAATGCTAGGGGTGCCGTCTGGGCTGAGAGTCCCGAGCGAATCGGGACAACCCTCCAACCTGATTTGGGTAATTCCAACGTAGGGAAGCGAAGACGAGAGCTTACCTGCGGGTAAGCTTTTTGGTTCTTGGAGGTCGATGATGCGGGTCAGAATCAATGGGGAGGTGGAGGAGATCCCGGATAACTCATCTGTGGAAGACGTGCTGACAGCCAGAAAACTGCTGAGGGGCGCCGTAGTCATCGAATTGAACGGCGAGATTGTCAAACGGGACAGGTGGGCGGGCCTGAGATTGAATTCCGACGACAATCTGGAGCTGATCCGAATGATAGGTGGTGGATAACCGTGGACGACAAACTGGTCATCGCGGGCAGGCAGGTCACGAGCCGGCTGTTTATCGGGACGGGCAAGTTCGCCGATTACAGTCTCATTCCTCAAGTCATCAAAGCAGCGAAAGCCCAAGTGGTGACTGTCGCCCTGCGTCGGGTCGATTTCGACAACCCCGGGGAAAACATGCTGGACTACCTGCCCAAAGACGTAATCATCATGCCCAATACGTCCGGGGCGCGCAGCGCCGCCGAAGCAGTCCGCATTGCTCGAATCGCCCGTGAGACCGGCTGCGGCGACTGGGTCAAGATAGAGGTTATTTCCGACCAGAAGTATCTCCTGCCAGACAACTTCGAGACCATAATAGCTATCGAAATACTGGCCAAGGAGGGCTTCGTGGTGTTGCCATATATGAGCCCGGACTTAATGGCTGCCAAACGGATGGTAGACGCAGGGGCAGCAGCCATAATGCCGTTGGGGGCGCCTATCGGGACAAACCGGGGCATCAAGACGCGGGAGCTGGTACAGATTCTGATTTCTGAAATAGACCTGCCCGTCATCGTGGACGCCGGCATCGGCCGGCCTTCCGAAGCCGCCGAAGCGATGGAGATGGGCGCGGCAGCCGTCCTTGTCAATACGGCTATCGCAACCGCAGAGAATCCGGTCCTGATGGCGAAGGCGTTTGGGCAAGCTGTGGAAGCGGGACGGGGGGCGTACCTGGCTGGACCGGGAGCCACTCGCCATTTCGCCGAGGCTTCGTCACCGTTGACCGGTTTTCTCAGACGCGAGGAGAAGGTCGGGCAATGACGTTCTACGACGAAATTGTGCGGCTCGGGGGCATGGATTTAGCCGGCTTTTTGGAGCGGGTTACCCCTTCTCACGTCACTAACGTCCTGGCCAAGTCTGATCTGCAATCCCAGGATTTCCTGGCTCTACTGTCGCCGCAAGCCGCGCCATTCCTGGAGGACATGGCCCAGGCGGCCCACCGCCTGACTCTGCAACACTTTGGCCGCACGATTCTGCTGTACACTCCGCTTTACCTTTCAAACTACTGCGTCAATCAGTGCGTCTATTGTGGCTTCAACGCCACCAACACGATAGAGAGACGCAAGCTGACTTTGGCGGAGGTCGAGCTAGAAGCAAAAGCAATTGCGGAAACGGGACTGCAGCATTTGTTGATCCTCACCGGAGAATCCAGGCAGCATTCTCCGATCTCTTACATCAGGGACTGCGTCAGTGTCTTGAGACGATACTTTTCCTCGATTTCGATAGAGATTTATCCCCTGTCCGCTGATGAGTACGCAGACCTGATCGCTGCCGGCGTGGATGGTTTGACCATCTACCAGGAAGCGTATGAGGAAAAGGTCTACAGCCTGCTGCATCCCAAAGGGCCCAAACGGGACTATCGGTTCCGCCTAGAGGCCCCTGAGCGAGGCGGTCAGGCAGGAATCCGCGCCATCAATATTGGACCGCTCCTGGGCCTGCACGAATGGCGGAGCGAAGTATTCAAGGCCGGAGTCCACGCCGCCTATCTGCAAAATAGATTCCCTGATATCGAAATCAGTGTCTCCTTCCCCAGAATGAGGCCCCAATTTGGAGACTATCGACCCGGCTTCCCCGTTTCCGACAGGGATCTGGTCCAGAGCATCCTGGCGCTTCGTTTGTTCCTGCCCAGGGCGGGTATCACCATTTCGACCAGGGAGCGCAAGGAACTGCGGGACAACCTGGTCAAACTGGGCGTGACCAAGATGTCTGCCGGCTCTTCGACGGCCATCGGTGGGCACACCGACGCAAGAGACAGCATAGGGCAATTCGAAATCTCTGACAGACGCTCCGTGGATGAAATGCGCCGGGGCATCGCGCATCTCGGCTACAAGCCGATTCTGAAGGACTGGCACGATTTGGGCCGCGAGGGCAAGAAGGTCTGCCAAACCACTCCGATTTCGTGAACGGCCGTCACGCCGCCAGGACTCCTTCTCGCCCCGTCTGGATGCAAACTGGCGGATGAAGCAAACCCGGATGTTGAGACAAAGACCGCACTATGATTGACAAGCAGCTAAGAGACAGATACTCCAGACAAACAATGTTCCCCGGCATCGGCGAGGCGGGACAAGAGAGGCTAAGCAAGTCTACGGCCGTCCTCATTGGCTGTGGAGCGTTGGGTTGCACCAGCGCCGGCTTGCTGGCGCGCGCCGGGGTCGGCAGAATAAGGATCGTTGACCGGGACTTCATCGAGCGTCACAACCTCCAGCGTCAGGTTCTTTTTGACGAGGAGGACATCGAGGCCGGTCTGCCCAAGGCGGTGGCCGCGGCCCGGCATTTGAAGAAAGCGAACTCCTCCATCGAGATTGAGGCTGTAGTCGCAGACGTCAACTGCACGAACATAGAGGAACTCTGCAGCGGCGCAGATTTGATTCTGGATGGGACAGACAACTTCGAGACCCGCTTCCTCGTAAATGACGCCGCCCTGAAGCATGGAATTCCCTGGATATATGGCGGGGCGGTTGGCTCTGAAGGGATGACTATGACGATAGTCCCGAAGCAGCCCCCCTGTTTCAGATGTGCCTCTGAAGCGGCCCCCGAGCCCGGGACTGTCCCCACCTGCGAAACGGCAGGAGTCCTCGGCATGGCGCCCGCTCTAGTCGGGGCGTTACAGGCCGCCGAGGCGATCAAGATACTGACCGGCGTCACCGCAGTCAGCCGGGAACTTGTATTTGCCGACGTATGGAAAGGGACTTTTCATCGTGTCAAGGTAGAACCTCGAAAAGACTGTCCCGCGTGCCAGGGGAAGTACGAGTTTCTGACATCAAGGTTCGATATCAAAAGCACTTCACTTTGCGGGCAAAGCCGGGCGGTTCAGGTCGTAGACGCCAACGTCAAGGCGATCGATCTGGAGAAGCTTGCCTCCAGGCTGAAGAAAGCCGGCCCGGTGGTCAGAAGCGAGTTCATGTTGAGCTTCACAGCCGACGGACATCACATCGTGGTCTTCCCCGATGGCCGTGCCATCATCAAAAACACCATCGACCAGTCCCGTGCCAAGGAGCTTTACGACAGATACATCGGGCCTCTGGCTCGGGGGAACGCCAGCGCCCGTGCTGTGCAAACAAAGCATGGGTGAGTCAAATTCCTGCTCTATGGGCGCCAGCGTGCTTACAGAGATTTGAACCCTGCTTGATCTTGCCGACGTACTCCCGGAGGCGTTCAACGCAGACGGCCTCGATCAGCTAGCCGAGGGTCAACGCTTCGGGTACAGGCGGGCGCCCCCTCAATCGCGTCAGACACCGCGATAATCGCCGCCCTTGGAGCACTCCTGCCGCGGAACCAACCACCACGCCTTTGCTTCCAGATTCAGACGGCGTATAATGTGTGGCGTAATAACAGCAGAGGTCTCTGAAGATGACGACAGCCGATATCCTGGCACTCTTAGCCATAATATTGTTGGCCGTGCTTGGCCTGGTGTTCCTGCCGGCCTGGATGGCAAGGCGGAATATGCGCAAGGTAGTGAAGATACTCCTCGAGAAGGGAGCGACCGGGATTCAGAATGCCATGACCGTTGACAACCTGGGTCTCCGGCCAAAATCACTGCTGCAGCGCATCGGGGGCCCCCGGGACTGGAAACCAAAAGCGCTGGATCTTCTCATCCAAAGCAACGTGGTCCTGATGACACAGGACGGTAAGCTTTATGTCACAGAAAGTAGCCTGGCCAATGCCGCCTGGCTGAAACCAAAGAAATAGCTCAGCAAGATCCCGCCCCAAGTCAATAGTCAGGTTCCCCGGGCACAATGGGGAGCGTGCCGTCTTCCAGCAAAGCTCACCCCGCTCGGCCAGCAATAAGCCTCTGTCGGTTCCGTTTCCAGAAAACCCTGGCCAAACGACGAGCTTCTCCCACAGGCCGAAAGAGCCGGTTGTTCAAGTTCCTCTGGTCTGACTCCGTACAGTAGATCTCACACTCCATGTCCCATGCAATAAACCCGAAGGGCAGGGTTCCACGGGCTTTGCCCGTGGGTGAATGCATAATCGTCCGAAGGGCGTCAAGCAAAAGCTTGAGTAACCGAGTGCCACGGGCTGTGCCCGTGGGTATCTACAGCTAATCTGAGGGTTCTGATACGCATTTTTGCCTGTTGTCGGCCTGATTCTATAGGCAAAAAGGCCTATCAAGGCCTGTACCCGCCTGCGGCTCACAGCAATCTGGAATAGGGTATTCTGGCGGAAGTCAGGTTTCGCATCACGGTGCTACACTGAGTCCGGAGATAGGAGGCCGACGACAATAGCCGAAATCCCCTTCGGCTAGATCCAGGTTTCGGCCTTTGCCTCCAGTGCCTTCTCTCCCGAAGGCACTTCTTGTCAATCGGGGTCTCTGCCGGTCGAGGACGTACCGAGATGGCGTGGCCTGCCGGGCATAACGCAGGAGCGCCACACGTCATGACCTGCACACAGAGGTGTACAAGCATGAAGACGCTGGTATTAGGCTTGGGCAACCCGCTGTTGAGCGATGACGGGGTCGGCCTGCGGGTGGTGGCCGCGCTCAAGGGAAGGCTCATCGACCGCGATGTCACGGTCACCGAGACCTCCATGGCTGGTCTCAACCTCCTCGATATCCTCGAGGGCCAGGAGAAGGCCATTGTAGTCGATGCTATCCAAACTGAAGGAGGCGAACCCGGGCAGATCTACAGGCTGGATCCGGGCGCCTTCGAGTCGACGTTGCACGCGTCGTCGGCCCACGACGTCAACTTCGCCACGGCGCTCGAATTGGGCAAGCGCCTGGGACTGGCGTTGCCCAAACAGATCGTCATCTTCGGCATAGAGGCCGCCGACACAAGCACGGTGAGCGAGGAATGCACACCCGCCGTCGAGGCGGCCATACCACTCTGCGCCCAGATGATTGTCCGGGAGGTAGGCGAGGGAGACACATGCATAGTCTGATGATGGCTCAGGACATCCTTCAGGCAGTGCTACAGGAAGCCCAGAAGCACGACGGGAAACGGGTCAAGACCATCTGCATAAGGGTTGGCGCAGAGCACTCCGAAGAGTCCGATTCAATCCAGTTCTGCCTGGAGACCCTGATCAAGGGCACAGCCGCGGAAGGAGCGCAAATAGACGTAGAGCCAGTTGATGAAGATGCCCGCCACCACGACCCTGTTGAGGTGATGCTGCAGATCAATTGACTACATGGGAAACCCCGAAAAATCTCTGGCACCATTCGGCGCTTCAAGTGGCGGGAGTGGTGAGCCGCAAGGGCTAGTCTGCGTACCAGGAGGCTGAAATGAGACACGGAGACAGGCAGCCACTGAAAGCCGGATACTACTGGGAATTGTCCACGGGCAATATCATCTTCATACCGCACCGGTTGATGGGCGACCGGAGAAAACGCTACCTCCGAATCCCTGCGCCCCTCGTCGTTGTCTTGGGCCCTGTCCTGGGGCTCTTGTATATCGTCTGGTTGCCCCTCGTAGGTGTCGTCACTCTCACCGGTCTGGGGTTCCAGCGACTGGGCCAAGCCTTCCGAGCCGGCGGCAAGGCGCTTTTCCTCATAGCTACGACTCGAAAAGAGCATGACAAAAGACCTTAGCGCTCGCTTGCAGTGAGCGGACTCATATGTGACAGCACGACATCTCCGCGGCGAGCCCGTTCCAGAAGGGATCGGGGACGCGGCGCTTTCAGTATCCCTGGCGGGCGCAGGAGGACAACCGGAAGTGATCGGGAAACCGATTCTGGTCGTGGACGACGAACCCATCGTGAGGGAGTCGATCAGAGACTGGTTGATCGATGCCGGTTACAAAGTGGCAACTGCCGAGACCGGCGAAGAAGCGCTGGAGATGGTACAGCGGCAGGCCTTCGCCATCATGATTATCGATGTGAGGTTACCTGGAAAAACCGGGATCAGTGTGCTGAAAGAGCTCAAAACACTGAAAACGCAGATCAAATCAATCGTCATCACCGCTTACCCCTCGGCAGGGCTATCGGCGGAGGCAAAGGAACTCGGCGCTGTCGACTATCTGATCAAGCCGATTGTCCCGGATGATCTTGAACGGCTGATTCGAGATACCCTTCTTCATTTCGAGACGCAAGGAGGCTAGCAGATGCAAAAACACGCAGTTCTAGTCGTTGATGATGAAGCCATCGTTCGGGAATCGATCAGGGACTGGCTCAAGGACGCAGGCTATCGGGTAGCGACGGCCGAGAGCGGAGAGCAAGCGCTCGAAATGATCGAGAACCAGGACTTCAGCATCATGATCCTGGATATCAGGTTGCCGGGCAAGACCGGTATCACGGTCTTAGGCGAGGTGAAGGCACAGCGACCGTGGGTCAAGTCGATCATCATAACTGCGTACCCTTCAGCCGAAACCGCGGTGGAGGCCATGAAACTGGGCGCAGTCGACTATCTGATCAAGCCTTTCACTCCGGACAGTCTGGAGAAGCTTGTGCGCGACACCCTGGGTACCGTCGTCGCCGAGCCAAGGGCATTCCCCGAAGCGGCTGTCCCGGCCAAACGTCCCGGACCCGGGACGGTGGCCGGGAAGAAGTTGTTCGTCCTCGACGAAGACGGGCTCAAGGCGCTGGTAGAAGGCCTGGGCAGGCAAATGGACGTGGTCGGGGTCCGAACCAGAGACGGCAAGTATGTCTATGACCGGATATCGCGCTTTGACGACCTCCGTCTCGACTACGATGTCACCGTGATGCCTCCCACCCGATACCTGCGACCGGAGAAAGAGACCCTGCTCAAGTTCAGACTTGGCGCCGAGCCAATGAGCGAGCCCGTGGTTGAAGCCCCGCCAAGGGCTATCATCGGCGTCCACCCATATGACATCAGAGCCATCGAGCTCCTGGACGAAGCGTTCATTTCCACACACCCCGATCCCAACTACATTGCCCGGCGACAGAACACCGTCATCATCGGGGTTGACTGCCTCCATCCTTCCCCGAAGTCGTTCGCGTCCAGCATGGGCACCAATCTGGCCGAGACAGGCTTTGATCTGATGCTGACGGACATCGGTTCCGAGTACCTGGTGACGGTTGGTTCGAAGAAGGGCGCAGACCTGCTGGCCGAGTACGCGGAGGTCAGGGAACCAACGGGCGACGACATCGCCAGGCAGAAGGCAGTGAGAGATAAGGCCGTGTCCCGGTTCAGGCTCTCCCTCGCCGTGCCAAGAGAGAGGCTCCCCAGGCTTCTGGAAGACTGCTACGACGACCCGTATTGGCAAACGAAAAGCGAGAAGTGTCTGAGCTGCGGTTCCTGCGTCACTACCTGTCCCACCTGTTTCTGCTTCGATGTTCAGGATGAGGTGGCTCTGAACCTGAAGGATGGAGAACGCTTCCGGCGGTGGGATGATTGTACGCTGCAGGATTTCGCCCGGGTAGCGACAGGCGAAAACTTCCGGCAGGACCGGGCGAGCAGGCTGCGGCACAGGATATACCGCAAGGGCAAGTATGTCCTCGAGAGATACGGCATGGTCG